>DASROV010000270.1:0-2985 GCA_035646755.1 Trueperaceae bacterium
CGCCGGCGGCGGCGGCCAGCATCGAACCGATGAGGAAGGTCGAGGCGATCACGCGGTCGACATCAACGCCCATCATGCGAGCGGTCTCGGCATCCTGCGAGGTGGCCCGCATCGCCTTGCCGAGCCGCGTGCGCGTCACCAGGAGCGTGAGCGCGACCACCAGCACACCGGTGAGCACCGGCACCAGGACGATCATCCAGGTGGAGAACACCGTGCCGCCGCCCACCTCGAACTGCAGCGAGCTGGTCCAGAAGGTGGGCGGCCTGAACGGCGTCTGGCGGTTGGTGAACGCCAGAATGCCGAAGTTCTGCAGGAAGAACGAGACCGCGATGGCCGTGATGAGCATCGAGTTGCGCGGCGCGCCGCGCAGGGGCCGGTAGGCCACCCGGTCGATGGTCATGCCAAGCACCCCGGTGACGAACATCGCGGCTACCAGGGCGCCGATCCAGCCGAGGTTGGCCGAGGCGAGCGCCACCGACACGACGATGAAACAGAGGACGCCGGCTGCGAGCTTGAGCGGGTCCCGCTGCCCCTTGCGCCAGAAGCCGAGGAAGCTCATCAGCCCATAGGCCACGACCGCAGCCACCAGCACGGCCACGGGCCAGGAGAACGGCGTGTTGGTGAACAGGAAGTAAGCGGCGAAGGCGCCGACCATGAACACTTCGCCGTGCGCGAAGTTGATGAGACGGATGATGCCGTACACCATGGTGTAGCCCAACGCGATGAGGGCGTAGAGGCTACCGAGCTGTAGCGACCTCATGAATGCGCCGGTGAAGAACGAGGCGTTGAAGGCGTCGTTGACGCTGTGTAGATAGAACATGCGCCAGACGATTAGCGCCAGGACGGCGGCGCCGATGGCGTATGGCAACCACCTTCCGGGCCGCGCCCACGGCCGCTGCGCGCTGGGTCGATCCGACCCACTCGGTCGACCCGACCCGGGCTGCGTGGTCATCGACAAACTACCGACTCCATCCGTACTCGATAAGTGAATCTAGCGAGTTGATAAGGTTTCCTCGCCCACACAAGATAGCGGCGCGACAAAGACGAACTCCATCGTCCTTGCCGCGCCGTCGTTCATCGAAGCGTCCGGTAGTGAGAGCCGATCATCCGAGTGGTGCTCACTCGAGCCGCCTCACTCCAGTTCGATGCCGCGGATGGTCACCTTCTCCCAGGTGCCGTCGTCCGCGACGTCGTACTCGTAAAGGCCCATGATCCGGTTGGCAGGGGTGCCGTCGGTGCCGACGTAGCTGATCTCGCCGGAGACGCCGGGGAAGCCGTCGAGTTGCGCAAGCGCATCGCGCAAGGCGGTCGAATCGACCTCGCCAGCGTTCTCGAGGCCGGCCATGACGACCTTGTAGGCGTCGGCGCCGGCCAGCGTGAAGCCGGTGAAGCCGGCGTCTGGATGCTGTTCAGCGAACAGCTCACCGAACTCGTTGGCCCGCTCGGCCGCTTCGCCGGAGAGCACTTCGGGCTCACCGAAGCTGGTGAAGGTGTAGCCGTCGAAGGCCGCGCCGCCGCCTTCCGGGCACTGCAAGTCGTCCGAAGCGTCGCCGCCGAGGATCTGCTGGTCGAAGCCTTGCTGACGCAGCTGCGGGATGAGCGAGGCGGCCTCGGCGCAGAAGCCGGTGTAGTAAATCATCGTCGGCTGGAACGAGCGCAGGTCGTTTATCTGCGCCGAGAAGTCGACGTTGTTCGAGGTGAAGTCGAGGACTATGGATTCGCCACCGAGCTCGGCGAGGGCGTCCTGGAAGAAGCCCGTGAGGCCGACGCTGTAGTCGTCGTCCTGCTGCCGGAAGATCGCGACGCGCTCGCCGTCGGACTCGTTGAAGGCCCACTGCGCGGCGACGGCGCCCTGGAACTGGTCAGTGTAGGGGATGCGGAAGATGTAGTCGCCGATCTGAGTGGTCGCCGGGTTCGTCGAACCGGTGCTGACCATCACGACGCCCGCGTCCTGGAACACGTTTGCCGCCGGGATGCTGTGGCTCGAGGCGTAGGTGCCGAGCACCGCGACCGCGCCTTCGTCAACGAAACGGTTGGCGCAGGCCACCGAGCCCTCAGGCGTGCTGGCGTTATCGCAGATCGAGAGCTCGACGGGCCGTCCGAGCACCTCGCTCTGCTGCGAATGGGCGGTCTCGATGCCGGCGAGCGTGTCGTTGCCGGTCACCGCCATGCGGCCCGAAAGCTCGAGGTTGACCCCGATGATTATCGGGTCCTGCGCCATGGCGATGCCGCCGAACAACAAAGCCAGTGCCACTAGTGCCAAAGGAACTGATCTCTTCACGGTACGGTCCTCCCTTTACTTAAAAGACTTGCGACGCGTTGGTCGGGGTGATCCCCGTCACCGCGACGCGTCATTGATTGCTACGACCGACTCCGCATCGTAAGCGCGCCCACTGAAAGGTGTCAACGAGGTCCGGAGGTTCGGTATGGGCCGATGCGTGCTCGCCGGTACCTGGCGGCTACCATCCGGACACGATTCTTGGGCAGGCGGCACTCGGTAGCTTCGCCACGTCTGCCGGCAACCGGCTGGGGTCCGCCGCCCTCGGCCGGCTCACCGAGTCGCCGCCGCGGCTCGCCGGCGCCCTCCGGCTGGGCGCCGCGTTGCGCTGACCAAGCCGACCCGCGCGGCGTCACTCATCGCGCGGGTCGAATGCGTCGCGCAGGCCGTCACCCAAAAGATTGAAGGCCAGCACCGTGAAGAAGATCGACAGCCCCGGGTAGATCGCCATCCAGGGAGCCTGCACGAGGAAGTTCTTGGCGGTGTTCAGCATCCCGCCCCAGCTCGGTGTCGGGGGCTGTACCCCCAGGCCGAGGAACGACAACGCCGACTCGGCGATGATCGCCTGAGCGATGGTGAGGCTCGCCTGCACGAGCAGCGGCGTGAAGCTGTTCGGCAGCAGGTGCTTGGCGATGATCCTCGCGTCCGACGCGCCAAGCGCCCGGGCTGCCTGCACGTATTCCTCCGCGCCTATTGCGAGCACTTGC
>DASROV010000271.1:0-3553 GCA_035646755.1 Trueperaceae bacterium
CGAGGTTGACGGCAGCGAGGAGGGTTCCTTCGACACTGTTGCTACTGCCGCCTCCGGCGACGAGCAGCCCGAAGGCGAGCCCGACGGCTTCCGGGCCCAGATCGGCCCAGGGGTAGTACGTGACGGCAAGAGCGTCGTGAAGCTCCAATATGACCGAACGTGCGCTCTCCGCCCCAGCGCCGATGGCCACGGCCCTGTCGATGTTCCGGTAGGTCCATGAGTTAGCTGGGATGACGTCGCGAGCCGCGCCCAGGATGCCTTGGAAGTCCTCTGCTCGGCTGGCAGCGGCCACGGCGGCCGCAACGGCCTGGCCGGCGTAAATGCCTTCGCCGTCATTGCTCACTAGACCGTTTTCGAGGGCCAGTCGGGCAGCCAGCCGGTGATCGCCTCCGACTGCCACCCCGAAGGGCGCGACACGCATCGCCAGACCGTCGCTCCAACTGTGGAAGTGCCGGCCCGAATGCGGCGGCCTCAAACCGCGGCGCAGGTTGTCGATAGCCGCCATCTCGCTGAAACCCGCGCCTTTGAAGGCGGCCTGCTGGGGCACGATCCGCTCGAGCCAGGCGTCGGCGAACTGGTCGCTGGTTACTCCCAAACCGTGCTCGAGGAGGACCTGGGCCGAGAACAGGGCGTACTCGGTGTCGTCGCTTACCGGCGCAGCGCCCTCGGGCAGGTCCTCGATGTAGCCCCACTTCTCGGTTATCGCCGCCGGGGTCCAACCTTCCGTCCGCTGGCCCAACGCATCGCCGACGGCGAGTCCTATCAGGGAGCCGCGGGCAGATGCCGCGCTGGACAGCCGCTCGGTTGGCTCGGCCGCCGTCATGTCGGCACCTCATGACGAATGTAGTCGGTGCTCGACTCGCGAACTATCAGTCGCGGGGCGACAGTTACCTTTCGTGGCGGCTCGCCGTCCCCGCCGAGCAGGCGGTCGAGCAGCATCTCGGCCGCCAGCCTTCCTCTTTCCTCTGCCAGTAGGGAGACGGTGCTGAGGGTGGGCGTGGAGATCTTGCCCAGTTCGATGTCGTCCATCCCCACCAACGCCACTTGTCCCGGCACGTCGATCCCGAGCTCGCGGAGGCGCCGCAGGGCGCCCAACGCGATCACGTCGTTCGCGCAGAAGATCGCGTCGAGGTTGCGCCGGGTGGCGAGGAGCGAGTCGATCGAGCGGTAGCCTCCCGCCATGCTGAAGTCATCGCTTGCGCACAGATCCTCATCTACCTGCAACCCGTTCTCTTCGAGCGCTCGCCGGTAGCCGGCGGCGCGCGTCTCGGCCGGTACCGTACCGGCCGTACCGTTGATGAAGCCGACGGTCCTCCTGCCGCTGTCGAGCAGGTGTTGCACTGCGGCCAGAGCGCCGCCAGTGGAGTCGACCCGCACGTTGTCTACGTGTGCTGCCTCCGGTACCCGGCCGACGACACAGACCCGTTCGTGGACTCGTTCCAGGCGCTCGACCAGCCGGGCTGTCGGTTTGAGTGAACAGATTATGATGCCGTCAACGCGTCTCTGCTCGAGGCCGTCAAGCGCGAAATCCTCTTCGCCAGGAGCGTCATCGGTGCTCATCAGCGAGAGTCGGTAGCCGCGTTCTTTCGCTTCCCGCTGGATAGACTTGGCCATCGCCACGTAAACAGGGTTGGCGAGGTCGGGAACGACCAGGGCGATCTGTTCGGTAGTCCGTCGTTTTAGGCTTCGAGCGACGTGGTTCGGCACGTAGTCGAGTTCGGCGATTGCGGCCAGCACCCGTTTGCGGGTTGCTTCCGGGCCGGCCTCGGTGTTGACGATCCGCGACACGGTGCCGATCGACACGCCAGCTAGCTTGGCGACATCGACGATGGTAGCCCGCTTGTGCTTGTCGCTCACGTTAGCCCGCTCCTCACGATTCTCCCGCGATGTTAAAACGTTTCAAAGTTTCGGTCAAGCAGACGGGAGGCCTAACAGGCGGCCGTGTCACGTGAGCCCTCGATCGGCCGATGAAGGGCGCGACTGGCACGTGACGGTCGGTCAAGCGTATGCTGTTGAAACTGCTGAACCGTTTCATTTCGATGCTTGCCTGGTGAGTTGCCACGGGTGCTGGTGCTGGTGCTGGTGTTGGTGCCGTTGCCGTTGCCTCCGTAGCCGGCTGGGAGCGACTATCGTGTGCGAGATGACATTCGACGTGGACCTATGAGCGAGGCACTGACGACTCGAAAGAGAGCCTCGCGCGCCACCGTCACGATCTCCGCGGTAGCCAAACACGCTGGCGTCTCGGTAGGCACGGTCTCTCGCGTACTGAACAACGCCGACAACATCGGCTCGGACGTGCGGCTGCGTGTCAGGAAGGCCATGGACGCCCTCGGCTACGTACCCAACCACGCGGCAAGGAGCCTCAAACGCAGGCTCACGAGGCAGATCGCGCTCGTGGTTCCCGATCTAGCCAACCCGGTCTATACCCAGATGGCCGTTGGCGTTCAACGCGAGGCCGCGGCCAGCGGCTACCACTTGACGCTGGTGAACAGCGGAGGCGATTGGGCTGAGGAGCGGCTGGCCCTGCAGAGTCTCGAGGAGCGCCAGGTAGACGGGGCCATCCTCTGCTCGCTGCGCGTTACTCCGGGCTTCATCAGGTCGGTTACTAGCCACGCCGACCGCGTGTGCGTCATCGGCGGCCTGCCACTCGACTGCCCCGTCGACAACGTGCGCCTCGACTCGGTGCGCGGCGCGGAACTGGCCGTTGCGCACCTCTTGGCCAGCGGTCGCAGCAAAATCGCGTTCATGAACGGAACCGTTGGGACCGTGCCGTTCGACGCGCGCGCTCGCGGCTATAGGTCGGCCTTGGAGCAAGCCGGCGTGGAGTTCGACGGCCGGTTGGTGGTGAGCGGCGACTTCACCATGGCGGGTGGCTACGGAGCCGTCGACCTTCTGCGGGACCAGGGTGCTGGTTTCGATGGCCTGCTGTGCGCGAACGACGCGATGGCGTTGGGCGCGATGCGACGGCTCCAGGAGTTGGGAGTCGACGTGCCGGCTGACGTGGCGGTGGTCGGCATGGATGACATCGAAGCCGCCCGGATGTCGACCCCAACGCTCACGACTGTCGCACTCCTCGCGCGCGAGCGGGGCCGGATCGCCTGCGAGCTGCTGTTGCGGCGGCTCGGGGACGGGAGCGCGGGAGAACCGGAGAAGATCACCGTACTACCAAAGCTGATCGAGCGTGAATCTACCGCCGTCACGTGAAGGAACTTCGCCTGAGCTTCGGAGAGATGGACTCCGCGGCGCTCGGGGCTCCACTGCGCTACCGGCTGTGCCTGCCCGACGTCGGATCGTCCAGCTTGTCGAACACGCCGCTGTTGCTGCTCCTACACGGCAGTGGCGGTGACGAACGCTCATGGGATCCGGGTCTGACCGCGCTTCAGCAGGCGGTTGCACAGGGAAGGTTGCCGCCGGTGGCCGCGGTCGCGCCCTGTACTTCGACGAGTTGGTGGGTAGACGGGCGAGAGGCGGTCGAATCTGCCGTCATGGGCGAGCTGCTCCCACACCTAGCTGACCAGCAGTCGCTCGGGCTTGGAGGGCGGCTCGTCGCCGG
>DASROV010000272.1:0-2293 GCA_035646755.1 Trueperaceae bacterium
CCAAGTCGGGCTCGTGGACCCTCACGCCGCGGTTGGCCTCGATCACCAGCAGGCCCTCCTGGGCCAGCTGCCTTATGGCCTCCCTCACCGGTGTGCGCGAGACGTTGAGTGATTTCGCCAACTCCTGCTCCCGCAGCCAGCTGCCGCCAGGGTACGAGCCGGAGAGCAGCTCACGACGGAGGAACCGGTATACGTCCTCGGCCACCGTGCGGGGGCGCTGGAACTGAGGCGGAGGAACTTCCATACGAAATTACATTATGTATACAATCTTGCCAGGATGACAACGTGTACACCTGGACGACAACCGCTTTTCGGGAAGGAGCCGCACGTCGTGACGCAGCTGGTTGCGCCCCCGACGACGGCTACCATTCTTGGTATGAACCGGATCTCGTCGTGGGTAGTCGCCGCCCAGTACCTCACCTCTTATAGGGAGACGCTCGAACTCTGATGAGGTTCGCGAGCACCTACACCACGGTCGACACGCACGCCGCCGGCGAGCCCCTGCGCATCGTCACGGCGGGCGTGCCGCGCATCCCCGGCGCGACCATCCTCGAGAAGCGCGCCTGGGCGCGCGCCAACCTCGATCATGTGCGCACGACGCTGATGCATGAGCCTCGCGGCCACACCGACATGTACGGCTGCTACCTTACTGAGCCGGTAACGCCGGGAGCCGACCTGGGCGTGATCTTCATGCACAACGAGGGCTACTCCGACATGTGCGGCCACGGCATCATCGCCCTCGCCACCGTGGCGGTGGCGCAGGGCCTGGTGCCGCGCAGCACGCCGGAGACGCGCGTCGGTATCGACTCGCCGGCCGGCTTCATCGAGGCGTTCGTGGCCTGGGACGGCGAGCGCGCCGGGTCGGTGCGTTTCCTCAACGTGCCGTCATTCGTGCTTCACAGCGACCTTGGCGTGACGACCGCCAGCCACGGCGAGTTCGTCGTCGACGTCGCGTTCGGCGGGGCGTTCTACGCCTACCTCGACGCGGCGCAAGCGGGCATCGAAGTGAGCGTGGGCAACACCGCGAGGCTCGTCGATCTGGCCTCCGAGGTCAAGAGCGCGGTGGTTGACGCCGTTGCCATCCAGCATCCCGATGTGCCCGAGCTGAACACGCTCTACGGCGTCATCATCGACGGCCCGCCGAGCGATCCGATCAACCATCAGGCCAACATCTGCGTCTTCGCTGAGCGCGAGGTCGACCGCTCACCGACGGGGACGGGCACGTCCGGGCGGATCGCGCAGCTGCACGCCCGTGGCCGGCTGGCGTTAGGAGAGGAACTACGCAACGAGAGCATCATCGGCACCGTGTTCGGCGGCAAGGCGGTGCGCGAGACGACCGTGGGCGCCGGCGCGGCGAAGCGGCCCGCGATCGTGCCCGAGATAAGCGGCAGCGCCAGCATCACCGGCTTCAACCAGTGGGTGGTGGAGCCCGACGACCCACTTGCGAAAGGCTTCCTGCTGCGATGAGCAACCCCGCCGGCAACCCCGCCAAAAGGGTCAAGGTCGTCGACTCGCACACTGGCGGCGAACCGACGCGGGTCGTCATCGCCGGCGGTCCCGATCTCGGCGACGGCGACCTCGCCCGGCGCCTCGCGGTGTTTCGTCGTGACCATGACGAATTTCGCTCGGGGGTGGTAAACGAACCTCGCGGTTCGGACGTGATGGTGGGCGCGCTGCTGTGCGAGCCGGTAGATCCCGCCGCTACCGCCGGCGTGATTTTCTTCAACAACGTGGGCTACCTCGGCATGTGCGGCCACGGGCTCATCGGCCTGATCGCCACCCTCAGCCATCTCGGGCGCGTGTCCCCGGGTCGCCACCTCATCGAGACGCCGGTGGGATCGGTTGGCGCCGACCTCCATGAGGACGGCAGCGTGAGCGTGCACAACGTGCGCTCTTACCGCCACGCCGCCGGGGTCGGCGTGACCTTCGCCGACGCCGCCGGCCTCAGCCGCACGGTGAGCGGCGACGTGGCCTGGGGCGGGAACTGGTTCTTTCTCTGCGGTGACCACGGCATGGAGGTGAGCGTCGCCAACCTCGAGGGCCTTACGGGCTTTGCCTGGAGCCTCCGCGAGGCCTTGGCGACGGCCGGCATCACCGGCGCCGGGGGCGCGGAGATCGACCACATCGAGCTGTTCGCGCCGAGCCGGGTGGCCGACAGCAGGAGCTTCGTGCTCTGCCCGGGCAAAGCCTACGACCGCTCGCCGTGCGGCACCGGCACCAGCGCCAAGCTGGCCTGCCTGGCTGCGGACAGCAAGCTGGCGCCCGGGGAGTTGTGGCGCCAGGAGAGCGTGAT
>DASROV010000273.1:0-2811 GCA_035646755.1 Trueperaceae bacterium
GTCCGAACGAGCCGGCGGCGTCCTGCATCGGCCCAAGCGCGTCCTCGAGGCCGCCTTTGAGCCCGTTGCCCCCTGGCATGTTGTCACCTGGTATGCCGTTCACGACGTTATTCACGACGTTATTCACGAGTCATGCTCCTCGCCATCGACGTGGTCGGTGCCGGTGAGTCCGCGGGCAGCGAGCAGCACGACGAGGAACAGAGCCGTCATCGAGAAGCTGATGACGATCGAGGTGAGCACCAGCGCCTGCGGAACCGGATCGGCGAAGTTGGCCGGGTCGGTAACCGGCGACGAACCGACGATGGGCGCAGCGCCGCTGCGCAGCCGGCCCATCGACAACAGGAACAGGTTGACGGCGTAGGTGAGCAGCGAGAGGCCGACGATCACCTGGAAGGTGCGCGGCCGCAGCACCAACCAGACGCCCGAGGCCGCGATCACGCCGATGCCGATGGCGGTGACTAGCTCCATCAGTCGGCGCCCGCCGTCTCGGCGTCGCCGGCCGGGCCGCTAACCGCGTTCGAGCTCGTCGCCGCGCCGGGCGCGGCTTCGGCGTTGGAGCGCGCCACCGGCACGGTCCTCGGCGTGCGTATCGACTGGTGGGCGAGCGCGATAAGCATGAGCACCGTGGCACCGACTACGAGTACGAACACACCGAGGTCGAAGAGCGTCGCCGACGAGATCGCCACCTGACCAAGGAGCGGCACCTCGACGTACTCGTAGTACGACTTAAGGAACGGGTACCCGAACAGCCAGGCGACGCCGCCGGTGAGGGCCGCGAGCAGCAAGCCGGCGCCCACCCAGCGCACCGGCAGCACGCGCAGGCGCTCCTCGACCCAGCGCGTCCCGCCGGCCATGTACTGCAGGATGAACGCTATCGACATCGTGATACCGGCCGCGAAGCCCCCGCCCGGCTCGTCGTGGCTGCGCAGGAAGAGGTACACGGCGAACACCGCGAGGACAGGGAACATCAGGTGCATGACCGTGCGGGCGACGTAGAGATAATCGGCCGCGGTGTCGCCGACCGCGCGGCCGGCGGCCCTCTCGTCGTAAAGATTCTGGCGCTGCTGCTGTTTGGGCGCGCCGAGCAACTCTCTCGCCGGGCGGAAGCGGCGCAGCAGCGCGAACACCGTGAGACCGACTACCGCAAGCACGGTGATCTCACCCAAGGTGTCGAAGCCGCGGAAGTCGACGAGGATTACATTGACGACGTTGTGGCCGCCTGCCTGCGGGTAGGCGTTGCGAAGGAAGAACGAGGAGATGCCGTCGGGAGCGGGCATAGTCATCGCGGCGTAGGCCAACAGGGCTACGCCGGCGCCGGCCGTGATCGCCACGGCCAGGTCACGCGCGCGCCTCGCGCCGGCGCGCAACCGCATCATGGCGGTCTCTTCGCGCAGTGGCACGCGTTTGGGCAGCCAGCGAAGGCCCAGCAGGAGCAAGACCGTGGTGACGGACTCGACCAGCAACTGCGTGACGGCGAGGTCCGGCGCCGAGAGCCATACGAACGTGAGGCAGCTCATGAGCCCGGTGCCGCCCATGAGGATGAGCGCCGCCAGCCTCTGGAACTTCGCCACGTAGGCCGAGGCCGCGGCACAGGCGGCAGCCAGGACCCAGACGACCACGTAGACCGGATCGGCCCGGGTAGTAACGGAGCCGAGGCTGAGGAAGGCGGAACCGCCAGCGAGGCGGCTCAGCGCGAACGGCGAGACGCCGGCGAAGATGGCGACGAGCAGCAGCAGGAGCATCTGCGGCTGGAGGCGCCGCGTGCTGAAGACCCGCATCGCGAGGGCCGCAAGGCGGTGCAGGCCGGCGACGGTGAGGTCGAAGACCCGACGCGCGCGTAGGCGACCGGCCCAGGGCGGGCCCTCGTCGCTTCCCGAGCCGAGCTGGCGCCGGAACACGAAGTAGACGAGGCCGCCGCCGGCCAGCGCCACGAAGCTGAGCAGCAGCGCCGGCGTGAGGCCGTGCCAGATCGCCAGGCTGTAGGTCGGCGTGGCGTCGCCGAGCACAGAGCGCGCCGCCGTGTCGAGTAGGCCACCGACGGACAGTGCGGGCAGGATGCCGACCACCAGGCAGGCGACGGCCAACAGCTCGACCGGCAGCCGCATCCAGGCCACGGGTTCGTGCGGTTGATGCGGCAGGTCGTCGCTGGGGCGACCGAAGAACACCTGATGGATGAACCGCACCGAGTAGATCACGCTGAACGCGCTACCGACCGTGGCCAGCACGGGCAGCAGACGGTCGATAAGCGAGCTGGTGTGCACGGCCAGCGTCTCGGTGAGGAACATCTCCTTGGAAATGAAGCCGTTGACGAGCGGCACGCCGGCCATGGCCGCGGCCGCGATGATGGCCAGGGTGCCGGTGAAAGGCATCGCGCGGTATAGGCCGCTCAACCTGCGGATGTCGCGTGTGCCGGTCTCGTGGTCGATGATCCCAGCGGCCATGAACAGCGAGGCCTTGAAGATCGCGTGGTTGAAGGTGTGGAAGATCGCGGCAACCAGCGCCGCCGGCGTGCTGAGCCCGAGCAGCAGGGTGATGAGCCCCAGGTGGCTGATCGTCGAGTAGGCCAGGATCCCCTTCAGGTCGTTCTGGAAGATGGCGATCACTCCGCCGAGCAGGAACGTGACGAGGCCGGCGCTGCTGACGACGTAGTAGAAGGTCTCGCTGCCGGCGAACAGCGGCCACAAGCGGATGAGCAGGTAGATGCCGGCCTTGACCATCGTCGCCGAGTGCAGGTAGGCCGAGACCGGCGTCGGCGCGGCCATGGCGTGTGGAAGCCAGAAGTGGAACGGGAACTGCGCGCTCTTGGTGAAC
>DASROV010000274.1:0-2255 GCA_035646755.1 Trueperaceae bacterium
GTCCTCACGTCGTCGGCGCCGGCACCTGCCGCGACGCCGACGAGGGCAGCGTCACCGAGCTCGGCTTGCAGCAGTGCGATCGCCTCTAGGGCGTCCGTCGAGTTCAGGGTGACCTCGATGACGCTCATGCCCTCTTCGACGATCACCGTGGCGGCCTCGAGTAGCGCCTGGGGGCTGAAGGCGCCACGCAGGATCACGACCGCGCCGGTGTCGCGGACACGTTTGGTCGCCTCGGCCGCGCCAATACCTGGCCGCACCCCGCTCACGCCGACACCACGTTGCGTGAGGGCGCCGCCACCGCACTCACTTTTCCGGCGGCGGGTGCAGTGTCGCCATTGTTTGGTCCATCATTACGGGTTCCTCCACCTCGCGCGTCACCCTATCGGGGTCGCACTGGCCGTCGCGCAACGCCAGGTTTCGATCGCGCTTATAGGGACTATCTTCACATAGGTAATTCCCGACTGTCCCGAAAACCTCCGAAGTGATTGAGGGAAGAATCAGCGGAGGTACTTCCTTGCTACTCCAACAACCCCATCCGCCACAAACACCACACCCACAACCCGCGAACCGGCCGATGCAGCAACAGGAACAGCACCATGGCGCTAGTCCCGAGAACCACCATGAAACCGGGGAAGATGCCGAAGATCAGGCCAAGTGTGAGACCCTCGACCGTCAGGAAGAGGCAGATGAGCATGTAGTGGATGAAGGCGGTCATCGTGAACGTGCTGCCTTCGTACTCGAAGTTCATGCCGCACACGTTGCACGAGGACCGCGGTCGCATCAGGCCGTTGAAGAGCCGCCCCAGCAGGCAGTTTGGGCAGTAGCCCAGGAACGCGCTGCGGAGTAATTTGGGTAACGGTAGTCTCTTCGACCCGGTTACCGACATCGTCGCAGGCAGTATGCGCCTACCGGGGTGGTCGGTTCCGTATCGCGAGGATGAGACGGCGGCAAGCTGCCACCCTCAGTTCGGCATCAAGTAATGAACCACCAATCGAGGCGCTTTGTCAGGGTTGGCATCAAACGCGGACGCCGTCCGCGTCGCACCGGCCTCCTGCGGCGTCTGCCCCTGGAACACGAACGCCATCGGGTTTCCAGAGACCCAATCAGGTCGGCTAACCATGTTCTGTACCATGAACCCAAAGCTCGGCGTGGCCTGCTTGTGACCGCTCTCGTCCACCACCGTCCACGGCTCGGGCTCCCAGTCGACCCCGCCGAAGGTGGGCCGCGTCGAGATCCCGAAGCTGGCGTTGACCCTTTCGTACGCGGCCGGAGCGGTTGTGGCTTCCATTTCGATACGCACAGCCGTGTCTCCGCTGCCGACTTCGTCGGTGGTGAAGACGATTCGAGCGTCAAGGATTATCGCGCTTGGCGGGACTTGCACGTTCTGGAACCTGATCCCCACGTACTGGTCGCTGTGGAGATTGCTGCCGTCGTCGTAGGTGAACTCGAGGTCTTGGCTCTCGTGATAGACGGTGCCGGCCGGTAGGTCGAGAAGCTCGACCGCGGAGCGGAACTCCTCGGCGTCGTCTTCGCCCGCCGCGACCCTGACGTCGACGGTTCCTCCCGGAGCGACCTGATCTGGCGTGTTGTTATGGACACCGGGCCCGTAGAACGTAGAAGTCAACACGCCGAAGGCGTAAAGTCCGCCGCCGCTGCCTGAGAGAAGGGTGCCAGCGTCGTTCCCGGCTATCGTGCACGTCTCGCAAAGCGAGAGTTCGACGCTGCCCCCGGCGTAGATGCCGCCGCCGTCACCGCCCGCTTGGTTGTTGAGAATCGAGCTACCGTCGAGCAACCTCAGAGACGGAGTCGCGTCCGAAACCTCCAGGTACACGCCGCCACCGTCCAGCTGCGCGGAGTTGCCTGCTTCGCCTCCGATCGACGTCCCCCGCAACTCAAGCGTGCCGGTGTTGAAGACGCCGCCACCGTAATCGAAGGACTGGTTACCGTCGACAGTCGAGTCGATGACCTCCAGCGCCCCTTCGTTGTAGATGCCGCCGCCACTTATACCGGTGTTGCCCTCGACCAAGCTTCCCGAGATGACCATGCGGCCGTAGTTCGCGATGCCGCCGCCGCCGCCGTTCTCGCCACCGTGGTTGTCATAGATCGCCGAATCGACAATCTCCATGACTCCGTTATTCCTGACGCCCGCGCCCCCGTAGTCGCTGCCGTGGTGGAAGATCTTCGATTCGGACAGGCGCAAGAAGCCGCCGTTGAAGAGTGCCGACATAAACTCGCTCCCGCTATGGCTTATCTCG
>DASROV010000275.1:0-4017 GCA_035646755.1 Trueperaceae bacterium
CCGACGAGTACCGCGAGAGCGTGCTGGAGCTGGTGGAGAGGAAGAAGCGTGGCGGCAAGGTCGAGGCCGCGCCGCCGCGCAGGAAGAAGGCACCGAAGGACCTCACCGCCGCACTCGAGAAGAGCCTGAAGACGAGCGCCAAGGACGCCGAGCGTGCTGAGGGCCGTGGCGAGGGGCGTGGTGCACGTGCCTAGGAAGAGCGACAAGCGCTCGCAAACTGGTTCGAAGGGCGCCGCCAAGGCCGGCGGCAAGGCCGGCGGCAAGGCCGGCGGCAAGGATGGCGGCAAGGATGGCGGCAAGGGTGGCGGCAAGGCCCGAGCGAGCGACCAGCGGCGCCGGCCGGTGTGGTCGGGCACCTTGTCGTTCGGCCTGGTCACGCTGCCTGTCGAGCTTTACTCGACGACGCGCTCGAGCCGGGTGTCGCTGCGCATGATCGCCGACGACGGCACGCCGCTCAAACGTCGCTACTTCTGTCAGAAGGACGGCGAGCTGCTCGAACAGAGCGACATCGTGCGCGGCTACCCGATCGGTGACGATCGCTACGTGATGATCGAGGACGAGGAGCTTGACGCTCTCGACCCCGACCGCTCGCGCGTCATCGACCTCGAATCGTTCGTGCCGGAAGACGAGATCGATCCTAGCTACATCGAGAACTCCTACGTGCTCGTTCCCGACCCCGACGCCACCGTCGCCTACCGGTTGCTGGTGGCGACGATGGCCGCGTCCGCCAGGGCGGGTATCGCCACCTTCGTCATGCGCGGCAAGTCGTACGTGGTGGCCATAATCTCGCTTGACGGCACGTTGCGTGCGATGACCCTGCGGTACCACGACGAGCTGCGCTCGCCGAGCGACGTGGGCCTACCCGAGCCGGAGACGGCCGACGTCGACGACCTGCGCCGTGTCGAGAAGGCCATGAAGAAGCTGGCCCAGAAGAAGTTGGCGCCAGGCGAGCTTGAAGACCGCGCGTCTAAGCGTCTTCGCGAACTCGCTCAGAGCAAGCTCAAGAAGGGTCGTGACGTCCATAAGGTCGACGAGGACGAGGTCGAGCCGGAGGACGATGACATGCCGGCGATCGACATCATGACGCTGCTCAAGAAGAGCCTAGGGCAGGCGGCGAAGGCCTAAGCGCGTCGCGAGCCGCAAGCACCCTGGCCACGGCCTGGGCCGGCTCGTTCGCCAAGGCAGTAAGGTGGCCCATCTTGCGCCCCGGCCGCGGCTCGCTCTTGCCGTAGAGGTGGAGGCTTACGGCCTCGGTCGCCAGCGCGGCGGCGAAGTTCGGGGCGCCCGCCGACCACAGACCCCCGAGCAGGTTGGCCATCGCGGCGGGCGAGAAGAGCGCGGTGCTGCCGAGCGGCAACCCGCAGACTGCCCGCAGTTGCTGCTCGAACTGGCTGGTGGCGGCCGCCTCGATCGTGAGGTGACCCGAGTTGTGGGGTCGCGGGGCGATTTCGTTGACCAGTAGCGTCCCGTCGCGGGTGAGGAAGAACTCGACGCAGCACAGCCCGACGAGTTCGAGGTGCCTCATCACGTCCCTGGTGAGGTCTTCCGCTTCGGCGGCCACGCTCGCCGGGAGCCTTAGCGCGATCGCGCCAGCCTGCGCGTCGGCAGCCTCTTCGACGTCCTCGTTGGCGTCCGCGTTGGCGTCCGCGTAGGCGTCCTCCGCGGCGGGATAGAGGTGCGGAGTGACGCTCACGTCGAGTATGTGGTCGACGTGCCGGTTGATGATCGGCGCGTAGACCCTCATCTGCCCGCCTGGGCCACGCGCCCCCACTACCGACAGCTCGAGGCGCAGCTCGACGAAGCGCTCGACCACTGCCGGACCCGTAGCGGCTAGCGCCTCGGCAGCCTGCCAGCCGGCCAGGTCGTCGTTGCCCGCGATCACGCGCTGGCCCTTGCCGTCGTAACCGAAGCCGGCCGTCTTCACCACGCACGGGGTGCCGATGGCGGCCACCGCCTCGGCCAGGCCTTCACGGCTCGGCACCAGGCGGTTGGCGACGTGCGGCAGGCCGTGCCGCCTCAGGAAGCCCTTCTCGCGCGCGCGGTCCTGGGTGAGATCGAGCACCGCCGGGCTCGGCCGTACCGCGCAGACCGCGGCAGCGGCCGCCAACGCCTCGCTCGAGACGTTCTCGAACTCGAAAGTGATCACGTCGACCGCGGACGCCAGCGCGGTAAGCGCGGCCACGTCGTCGAACTCGGCTCGCAGATGGCGGCTGGCGAAAGCCGCCGCCGGCGGCCGCGCCTCGGGCGCCAACACGTGTGGCTTATAGCCAAGACGCTGCGCGGCGGCGGCCAGCATGCGGCCGAGCTGCCCGCCACCGACGATCCCGACCTTGGCGCCAGGTTGCAGCGGCGCCTCGCTCACTGCCGGAAGTTGGGGCTCGGCAGCGTCGCGGCTAGCGCCGCCTGAGTCTGTTGGGAGCGGTAGGTGATGAGTTCATTCTCGAGCGCTTCGTCGTTCAGCGCGAGGATCGCCACGGCCAGCAAGGCGGCGTTGAGCGCACCAGCGGGGCCGATGGCGAGCGTGCCGACCGGCACGCCGCGCGGCATCTGCACCTGCGAGAGCAGGGAGTCGAGTCCGTTGAGCGCCGAACTCATCACCGGCACGCCGAGCACCGGCAGGTGCGTCTGGGCGGCGATCATCCCGGGGAGGTGCGCCGCGCCGCCGGCGCCGGCGATGATCACGCGGTAGCCGGCAGCCGCCGCGCCGGCGGCGAACGCGGCCATCTTCGCCGGTGTCCGGTGAGCCGACACTACCTGGCAGCTGTGCGGCACGCCGAAGCGCGTGAGCAGCTCGTCGGCGTGGCGCATCGTCTCCCAGTCGCTGACACTGCCCATGACGACAGCGACGAGGCTCCCAGCGGCGGCGGTGTCGAGGTTGTCGGCGGAGGCGACCTCGAAGTTCCCTGCGGCGGCGCTGGCGAGCCTCCCGTCGGCGCCGGTGACCGCGGGGCCCGCGTTGGGTGCGGGCTCTTCCCTGCCGGCCGCCGCAACCCGCCGTTCGTGGGCGAGCTCGGTGACCGGCGCCGAGCTGCCGGCGGCGGCCCGGTCGAGGCGATCGCGCACCGCTAACCACTCGTCGCCCTCAGGCGGTCTCTCGACCAGGATCTCCTCGACGCCACGAGCGTCGAGCTCGCGCAAGGCGGCGTAGAGTCCCCTGCCAAAGCCGCGCGCAGCGGCCGGCAGCTCGAGCCATGCCGGCTCCTGAGCGCCGGCGTCCTGGCGGGCGCCAGCGGCGCCAGCGGCACCACCGCCGCCAGCGGCACCACCGCCGCCAGCGCTGGCCGGGGCCCTGAACCGCGCGATGACGCCGCTGCCGGCAGGCGCTGACATCAGGCGCTCGCGCGTCGCCAGGCGCACCGGCGCGTTGGGAGCGTAATGCTTCTCGAGGCTGCCGGGGACGCGGGGCACTGAGCGCTCGGCGCCGGCGGGGGCTTGGTCTCCAACGGGAGGTCGTGTCTCGCGAGCCAACCCGACGCCAAGCGCGGCCTCGATACGGGCGAGCGGCATAGCTCCTGGTCGTAGCAGGCGTGGTCGGGGCGTCGATAGGTCGACGATCGTCGACTCGAGGCCCAGTTCGGTGGGGCCGGCGTCGAGCACCAACAGGTCGCCGGGGAACTCGTCGGCGACATGCTGAGCCGTGGTCGGGCTTACGTAACCGAAGCGGTTGGCCGAGGGGGCGACCATAGCCCGCCCGAAGGCCGCAAGCAGCGCCAGCGCCGTGTCGTTGCCCGGTAGCCTCACGGCCACCGTGTCTTGAGAGCCGGTGACCAGCGGCGACACGTCGGGGTTGGCGCGCAGCACGAAGGTCACCGGTCCGGGCCAAAGCTCCGTGGCGAGCGCCTCGACCGCCGCCGGGTCGTAGCCTTTCGCCGCCTGGGCGGCGCGGTCGGCCCAACGCCACAGGGCGTCCATAGCGGGCAGGTGGACGATCAACGGATGGCTGCTCGGCCGCCCCTTGAGGCGGTAGACCTGTGCGATCGCCGTTTCGTTTGTCGCATCGGCCCCGAGCCCGTAGAC
>DASROV010000276.1:0-2944 GCA_035646755.1 Trueperaceae bacterium
AGACAGACCACAACCACCGCGAACTGATTGACGATGTCGAACACGTCCTGCCACGCCTGCGTGCAGGTTTCACTGGCTCCGCCGAGACTCAAGTTGATCACGTCAGCCGGGTTGCCGTTATCCGGCACGCTCAACACCGAACCACCGACTGCCCAGATGAGCGCGTCGGCGATGTCCGCGAACGTCCCACCACCGGAACCGAGCACCCGCACGGGCAAGATCTTCGCCTGCCAATCCACCCCCGCAACGCCGACCCCGTTATCCGTAGCCGCACCGATGGTGCCCGCCACGTGCGTACCGTGGAACCCCTCACCGTTGTCGACGTCGTCGTAAGGATCGGGGTCACGCGCATCGCCGTCGTTGGCACTCTCGGCGTCCATGATGAAGTCGTAACCGTCAAGCAACCTTGCGCCGAAGTCCGGATGGGAGTCGATAACGCCGCTATCAAGCACCGCCACCACGACGTTGCTATCACCCGTGGTGAGGTCCCAGGCCGCTTCCATGTTGATCGCGTCGTAATGCCACTGGCGACCGTACTGCGGGTCATCAGGCACCGCCGCGGGCTGGTAGATGTAGTTCGGGAACGCGTAAAGCACGTCCGGACGGGCGTTCAACGCCTTCACCGCGGCCAACGTTCCCGCCTTGTCCAACCCCGGCGAAAGATACAAGCGCATCCCCGCAGCGGCCAACGACCGCTCCAAGCCGAACGTCGCCCCCGCCGCCTCCAACACCGGCCTCGCCGCCGGCACCGCCGCGGCCCCCAACCCAGCGTCGGCGTAACGCACGACCACCTCACCGGGCACGAACTCAAGCGACGAGTCTTCGAGCGACCAGCTGTCAACTGCGGCCGGGTCACCGCTGGCGTCAGAGGCCGCCGCAGCGCCGCGCTCGGCAGCGCGAACGAGCGGCACGGCCGCGCCGGTTCCGGTCGCGCCCACCACCACGCTGCCGCTTACTCGTCCCTTCTGCTCGCCGGGAGGGGGGTTCGGCTCGCCGCAAGCGGCGAGGAGCAGCGAGACTGCCAACACCAGGGGGACTAGCCTCGAGCTTCCGATGGCGCCTGAGCGGTACTTCACGGTTGACATCATCACCTCCGCTTGCCAACAAGGCGAGCGCGTCCTATTTGCGGCTAAAGCCGACGTGTCTGGCGCGAAACCAGCGGCACGCGGCGGGCCGTGTCAATCGTGACGGAGCATAGCGTGAGGCCGGGACCGTCAAGCCGATCGCTTCACGAACCATGAAGTACATGATGACTTCGTTATAGCCGTGGCGCCCACGCCCGGCGCCGACGGGACGCTGACGCGGTGTCAGCCGGCGGCGGAGACAAGTGCTAGGCTGCGTGGTCTTCGCGACCGACCATGGACATATCATTACGACTCCACGATGCTCGGCGGCGTCAGCTAACGCCGGCCCAAACCATAGTTCTCGCGTTCCTGGCCGCTATCGTCATCGGAACCATACTGCTGTCCTTACCGGTCGCGCACGCTCCCGGCCAGACGGTGAGCATCCTCGACGCGCTCTTCACGGCCACCAGCGCGGTGTGTGTGACAGGGCTGGTGGTCGTCGACACCGGCGGGTCGTTCAGCCGCTTCGGCGAGATCACGATCATGTTGCTGATCAAGAGCGGCGGCCTTGGGATCCTCAGCCTAGGGGCGCTTCTCGCTCTGGCCACAGGCAGGCGTTTGGGCTTCAAGGAGCGCCTTAGGCTGCAACTCCAGAGCAACCACATGCAGGTGGGTGGAGTGGTGCGCTTCATCCGCAACATGCTGCTGCTGACGACGGCGGTCGAGCTCCTCGGCGCCCTGATCCTGTTCTTTCCCTTTAGTCGCGACTTCGGGACAGCGGAGGGCATCTTCAACGCACTTTTCCATAGCGTGAGCGCCTTCAACAACGCCGGCTTCTCCCTTTTTGCCGACAACTTGTCGCGATACGCCGGTAACGCCTACGTGAGCCTCACCATCGCTGGGCTGCTGATATTCGGCGGCATCGGGTTGGTCGTAGTACTCGAGGTTACCAGGCGCCTGAAGGGCGCGCGCTTCCCGCTCTCGCTCCACACCAAGGTAGCCCTGAGCGCTACGCTCGCTCTCATCGTCATCGGCACCGCCTTCATGCTCGTGGGGGAGTGGTCGAACCCTGCCACGCTTGGCGAGCTCACCACGCAGGGGAAGCTCACGGCCGGCTTCTTCCAGGCTGTCACGCCCCGCACCGCCGGATTCAACTCCCTCGACTTCGCCAGCATGCACAACGGCACCCTCTTCTTCGTGATCCTGTTGATGTTCATCGGTGGTAACCCTGGCTCAACGGCCGGCGGGGTGAAGACCACGACCTTCGCGGTGCTCGTCGTCGCGATGTGGGCGGAGGCCAGAGGCCACGGTAGACCCACGCTGTTCAAGCGCCGGATCGACAGCGCCCTGGTCGCCAAAGCCGCCGTCGTAACCACGCTCGCTATCTTGATCATCGGCGGCGCCGTCACCGCGCTTTCCTTCACCGAGGCACACATCGGAGCGCTGCCACTCCTCTTCGAGGTCGTAAGCGCCGTAGGTACGGTCGGGCTTTCGCTTGGCATCACGCCGGATCTCACGTCAGCGGGGAAGCTCATCTTGACCGCGATGATGCTCCTTGGCCGAATCGGGATGGTCACCTTCGCGGTCGCCGTCGCCGGTCGACGGGTGGACGAACACATGCGTTATCCCCGAGAAGAGCTCGTCATCGGGTGAGGAGGTCGGCATCGTGAAGAAGGTATTCCTCGTTATCGGCGCGGGCAGATTCGGCACGGCCGTGGCGCAAGAGCTCTACCGTCAGGGTCACGAGGTCGTGGTCGTCGACAACTCTGAAGAGGTCGTCGAACGGATAATGGACGAGGTCACGCACGCGGTCATCGCCGACGCCACCGACGAGTCGGTACTGCGCAACGTCGGCGTCTCCAATTTCGACGCCGTCATAG
>DASROV010000277.1:0-8093 GCA_035646755.1 Trueperaceae bacterium
GCCCCGATCGTCGTAGGCGATGACTCCGTGGGGCTGAGCGAGCGTAAGTGTGACTAACATGCTTAGACGATACGCTAATGCCGTTAGTTTGTATAGTGACGGCAGCACATGTCGACTCTACTTATAGCGTTGCGCCCCAACTCGCTCACCGATGAGCAGCTCGCCAGCGTCGAAGCGGCCGCTGCCGACATGCAGGTGGTTATCACCAACGACCGAGAGAGGATCGAAGCGCTGCTTCCCGACGTGCGCATCGTGCTCGGCATGTTCCCCAGGGACCTGCTCGCCAAGGCGCCCCGCCTCGAGTGGTTTCAACAGTGGGGAGCCGGCGCCGACTGGCTGCTTGAGCACCCTCAGGTTGTCGACAGCGACCTGTTGGTAACCAACACCGCCGGTGTGCACGCGGTGCCCATAGGCGAGCACGTGCTCGCCTACCTATTGGCCTTCGCGCGCGGTCTACCAAGCGCCATGCGCCACCAACTCGAGCGTGACTGGCGACCCTTGCGGCAGGCCGAACTGTTCGAGTTGGAGGGCAAGTCGATGCTGTTGGTCGGTGCCGGCCGGGTCGGCTCGCGCGTCGCGCACCTTGGCAGTGCGTTCGGCATGCACGTCGCTGCCGTGCGGCGCAACGCTGAACTCCCCGTTGAAGGCGCTGCCACCGTTCACGCCACTGGGGAGCTGCTCGGCTTGTTACCGACAGCCGACTTCGTCGTCCTCACCGTCCCGCTCACGGCCGATACAAGGGGGCTTATCGGCGCGCCTCAATTGGCGGCGATGAAGGACACGGCCTACCTGGTCAACATCGGCCGCGGCGGCACCGTCGACGAACCGGCGCTGATCGCCGCCTTGACAGCCGGGAAGCTGGCCGGGGCGGGCCTCGATGTCTTCGAAGAGGAGCCGCTACCACCGACCTCGCCTCTTTGGACGATGGAGAACGTGATAATCACCAGCCACTACGCCGGTGCCACGCCCCGCTACGTCGAGCGCGTGCTGGAGATCTTCCTCGACAACCTGGCCCGGTTCAAGCGGGGTGAGCCGTTGCGTAACGAGGTGGACAAGCGGTTGGGGTACTAGACGGTTGTGTATTGGGCTGGAGGGTAACTAGGCGCTTGCACGTCCTCTGAGCAGAGCGGGCGTCACTTCCGCCCCCGCAACTGGGGGTCGAGCGCGTCGCGCAGACCGTCGCCGAGTAGGTTGAAGCCTATTACCGCCAGGAAGATCGCCAAGCCCGGGAACGTGGTCACCGACGGCTGCGTGAAGATGTAGTTGCGACCCTCGCCAAGCATCGCGCCCCATTCCGGGGTCGGTGGTTGCACACCAAGGCCGAGGAAGCCGAGTCCCGCCGCGGTAAGGATGGTGGCGCCCATGCTCAGCGTCGCCTGCACGATCACCGGTGCCATCGCGTTGGGCAGCACGTGTCGCCACAGCACCCGGCGTGACGGCACGCCAAGCGCCAAGGAGGCCTCTATGTAGCTCACCTCGCGGATCGACAGCACCGAGCTGCGTACCAGCCGCGCGAAGCGCGGGATCGTGCTCACGCCCACCGCCACGATCACGTTGGTGAGGCCCACGCCGAGCAGCGCCACCAAGGTGAGCGCGAGCAGGAAGGTGGTGAACGAGAGCATGAGGTCCACCACCCGCTGGATGACGAGGTCGACGGTGCCGCGGTAGAAGCCCGAGATCACTCCGAGCGGCACCCCCACGACCATGCCAACGGCGACTGCGAACGCGCCGATGAACAGCGTGAGGCGGGCGCCGAAGAGGATGCGGGTGAGGATGTCCCGGCCCAGCTGGTCGGTGCCGAGCGGATGGCTGAGGGAGGGCGGCTCTAGCACCGAGCGCAAGTCTTGTTGCGCCGGGTCGTAGGGCGTAAGGAGGGGGGCGAACACCCCGGCCAGCACCAACAGGAGGACTATCGCCAGACCAGCAACGGCGCTGGGGCTGCGTAGGAAACGCGCTAGCGTTTGTCCGCTTAGGGAGCTGGTCGCAGGCGCCTCGTCGAAGGTGGTGATCGTGGCCGGCCTAGCCATAGCGCACTCTCGGGTCGATGACGCCGTAGAACAGGTCGACGGCCAGGTTCACCAAGGCGAACAGGAGCGCGAAGACGATGACGAGGCCCTGAACGGTGGGGTAGTCCCTGGCGAAGATCGAGGCCACCAGGAGGCGGCCGAGGCCGGGCCAGGCGAACACCGTCTCGGTGAGGATGGCGCCTCCGAGGAGCTCGCCGAACTGCAGGCCGATCACCGTGATGACGGGCGCAAGCGCGTTGCGAAGGGCGTGGCGCCACACCACGGCCCGCTGCGTCACGCCCTTCGAGCGAGCCGTGCGGACGTAATCCTGATGCAGCACTTCGAGCATGCTTGAGCGCGTGATGCGGGCTATGAACGCCATCGAGAAGAACGCCAGGGTAACGGCCGGCAACACTATCGATAGTGGACCCTCCGCGCCCGCGGCCGGTAGCCAACGCAGGCGTATCGAGAACACGAGGATCAACATCAGCCCCAACCAGTACACGGGCATGCTGATGCCGAACAGCACGAACGTCGACGCCAGCAGGTCTTCGAAGCGGCCGGCGCGCACTGCGGCGAACGCCCCCAGCGGTACGCCGATCAGCACGGCCAACACGGTGCTTACTACGGCCAGGGTCAAGGTGGCGCCGAAGCGCGCCCCGATCTCCTCCGTCACGGGGTTCGAGGTGCGGGCCGAGGTACCGAGGTTGCCCTGAGCAAGGCCACTCACGAAGATGACCCCCTGGCGCCACAACGGTTCATCGAGGCCGAGCCGGGTGCGTAGCCGGTCGACCTCCTGTTCAGAAGCCAGCACACCAGCGATGACCCGTGCGGGGTCTCCAGGCAACAGGCGGACCATGAGGAAGACCGTGATGGCGACGAAGAAGACCGTCAACACCACGCCGACGAGTCTCTGGACCAGATATGAGGTCAACTAGCTGTTCGTTCCGGGCTAGGTCGTGCTCGCACCGCGGTGGTCCGCTCCTTCGCTCTGGCTACTCATGCTGCGCGCGTTGCCGTTCTCGGCACGAGGCGCAGGGCCATGCTAATTGACCCTGCGCCATGTTCAGTCAAGTACCGCCGGTCAGTCGACGGGGTGCGCGTAGAGCGCGTAGAACTTCTCGTTCGGCAGGCCGGAGATGTTGGTTACGTCGGCCGAGTGCACCATCGGGAAGCGCTGCACCCACAGGAAGATCCACGGAGCATCTTCCCAGATGAGGCGCGAGGCTTCGTGGTAGAGCTCGGCGCGCTGCTCGGGGTCGACCGTCGAATTGGCCTCGGCGATCAGTCGGTCGGTTTCGGGGTTCTCGTAGAACGATGTCGCCAGCCCGGCAGGCGGGTGCTGGGAGGACTGGAACTGCAGCATCTGCTGCGAAGCGTCCATGAACGCCGGCGCCCAGCCGAGCAGATGTAGTTGCGTCTCGTTCTGGTCGACCGGTTGCACCATCGTGCCGACGTAGGTGGGCCAGTCCATGGTTCGCACGTTCGCGGTGATGCCGACCTCGGAGAGGAAGTTGGCGATGGCCTGGGCCGCGGGGAAGTCTTGGACGTAGCGGCCGGTTGGCGCCATGAAGTCGAGGGTGAGCTCACCCGGCTCGATGCCGGCCTCGGCCAGCAGCGCTTTGGCCCGCTCGGGATCGTACTCGTAAGTGCCTATCGACTCGTAACCGAACAGGCTCTCGGCCATGGGGGCGTCCATGACGTCCGCCGCGCCGAACAGGATGCCGTCGACGATGGCCTGCTTGTCGACCGCGTAGTTGAGCGCCTGCCGCACACGGGCATCGTCGAGACCCGGCTTGGTGGTGTTGATGACGATGAAGATCGTGCGGTTGCTAGGCCCGAAGACGACCTCGACATCGGGGTTGGCGTCGAGCGCAGGGATATCGGAGGCGGGCGGGAGGATGATCATGTCGACCTGGCCCGCGAGCAGCAGGCTCTCACGGGTGGTCGCCTCGGGCACGATCAGGAACACTACCTGCTCGTAGTACGGCAGCTCGCCCCAGTACTCCTCGAAGCGCGTGACCTCGATGCGCTCGCCGAAGGAGCGCGAATCGAACACGTACGGTCCGGTGCCGACCAGGTTGGTGATGTTCTGGTAGGAGTTGCCTTCTTGGTCAACCGAAGTGGGCGAGATGATCGCTGCCGTGGTCTGCGTGAGCGCGCCCGCCAGGTAGGGAGCCGGCTGCGTGAGGTTGAGTCGGACATGCTAGCTCGTCGACCGCCTCTACGCTCTCGATAGGGCTGTACGGGCCGCGACGGGGCACGTTGACCTCAGGGTCAAGCAATCTTTCGAAGTTCCACACCACGGCGTCGGCCGTAAGCGGCGTCCCGTCATGGAAGACCACGCCCTCGCGCAGGGTGAGATCCATCGACAGCCCGTCCTCCGCGGTCGTCCATTCCGTGGCCAACAGCGGCACCAGCGCGCCCTGCTCGTCGATGCCCATCAAAGTCTGCGCCATGTAGTCGACGATGTTGTCGATAGTCGTGGTGGTGCCTTGGACCGGATCGAGGGAGTCGGCGTCGACCCCGATCGCGATCTGGAACGTCTCTTGAGCGAGGGCCGACCCGGCCACCAGGAGCGTGAGGACCAGAAGTACCTTCGGAATCATGCGCATGAAACTTACCTCCCACGGCGATGCGATTTGTGCCTGAACCAGTAATAGCAGTTTCAGTGAGCGGCCGTTCCAAGGCGGTGAAGCTTCTGATCGGCTGCAAGCAGTCCTGTGACGAATAACGTACGTACGCACGCCGACACTTCTCATGATGCCCTAACCTACCGAGGGGGTGTTACATGCTTCGTCTCCTTGGGATTATCTACTTGGTCAGCGGATTACTCGTCTGCGTTCCGCTTGTCATGTGGGCCTCGACGTCAGGAAACGCCCTAAGCCTCACGTTGGCCCTAGGCGTGTTCTTTTCCGCTCTACTTGTGCCCGCAGTTCTCTTCGCCTTGGCTGACATAGTTCGGGCCACTCAGGAGACAGCGAAGACAGTACAGGGTATGGCGCGAGCTCAGAGTGAGCCGACGTGGGCACCTCCTCCGCGCATCGAATGAACCAAGGGGCGAAGCGCTGAGGGGCCGCACCCCACATGCCACTAGAGATCATCTTTGCGTCTGTGTCGTGGTGCCGGGAGCGGGAATCGAACCCGCACGACCTCTCGGCCGGCAGATTTTAAGTCTGCTGCGTCTACCGTTTCGCCATCCCGGCGCGAACAACCGCCACCCGCTTACAGCGCCCATCGCGCGCTGGCGTCAGCATCACTGCTAAGCCGACGGCGCACTCATCATTTTAGTAGAGATACACCGCGCCCGCACCGATGACGCTGCCGTCGTTCTGGTCACCGCCAATGCCAGTTGCCTGACTCGCTTCGCCGATGGCGCCTACCGCCAACGTGTCGCCGTCGGCGGAGAGCCCGACCGAATAGCCGAACTCGTCGCCCTGGCCGGTGTTGGATGCTTTTACGTAGGCGGTCTGCAGCCAATCGTCCGGAGTGCGGTCAACGACGAAGACCGCGCCTGCGTTGAAAGCGTTGACGTCGTCCTGATCACCGTTCACGCCGGTGGCGAAGCTACGCTCGCCCTTTGCGCTGATCGCCAGCGTACCCCCGTCCGCCGCGAGGGCGACCTGCCAACCGAACTCATCGTCGGCGCTGGCATTGGAGGCTTTCAGGTAGGCGTCTTGCGACCACACCCCAACGGATGACCGGGCGAACACGTATACGGCGCCGGCGCGTGCGGCACTATCGTCGCTCTGGTCACCTCCGACACCTTTGGCGGCGCTGGCTTCGCCGATGGCCCCTACCGCGAGAGTGCTGCCGTCGGCAGACACATCGAGCGATACCCCGAACACGTCTCCTTCGTCACTGTTCGACGCCTTGACGTAAGCCTGTTGAGACCAGACTCCGGTCGCCGTGCGGGTGAACACGTAAGCAGCGCCGCTGTCTTCTCCAGGCGCGCCAACGGCAAGGGTGCCGCCGTCCGCCGATAGCTCGACGGTCCAACCGAAGAGGTCGCCCGCTCCGGTGTTCCAAGCCTTGAGGTAGGCGTCCTGCGACCAGCCGCCGTCGACCGTCCGCGTGAAGACGTAAACGGCGCCAGAATTGACGAGGCCATCATTAGTCTGATCTCCACCAACTTCCGTGGCTGAGCTGTCTTCGTTTGGCGCTCCGACGGCAAGAGTGGCGCCGTCCGCCGAGAGCGCGAGGCTCCAACCGAACGTGTCGTTAGCACCGGTGTTCGAAGCCTTGACGTAGCCGATGGCCTCGACCAGCTCCGGGCCGACCTCGACGGGCTCCGACGTTCCGCAGCCGCCGTCGTTGCACGCCTCGAGGACGTACCGAGCGTTGACCTTCGCCGGCAAGAAGACCAGCAGGTCATGGCTCTCACTATCGGCCGGGAGTGTGGCGACGGGCGAGAACCCCGACGCGCCATCGGGATCCTCGAGCAAGCGGTACTCCGTCTCGTTCGCGACGTCTGCCCAGGTGAAGCTGAAAGACTTTATGGCTGTCGGCTCGAGGCCCAACGTAGGGGCAACTGGCGGCTCAACTTCACCGCCCGGTGGGTCTGGATCACCGACTTGGTTGCAAGCGACGGAAAGCAGGAGTAGCGACACGACAATCAACGGTTGCGCGATACGCATCGGAGCCCCCTTGAGCTTCGGGTACGGTCTAGAGGTTGGTCAGATCGCCGAACCCTAGCACGCTGCTCGTTGGCTTCGTTTCTTCGTGTCGCATCGCTGCGTCTCAGCGGTGTGTCGCAGCGGTGACCGGTGTCGCGCGGCTAGAAACCGTATCTCTCAGCAGGGGATGGAGGTCAGCCCTCCAGCCAGCCCATCGAGCGCTCGACGGCCCGGGTCCAGCTGTGCCGGAGCTCGGCCCGCTGCGACTCCGCCATCTGCGGTTCGAAGCTGCGCTCGGCGCGCCACAGGTCGCTCAACGCAGCCAGGTCCGGCCAGAGTCCGACCGCCAGGCCTGCCAGGAAGGCCGCTCCAAGCGCCGTGGTCTCGGTGACGGCCGGGCGCACGACGCGTACCCCCAGCAGGTCGGCCTGATGTTGCATGAGTAGGTCGTTGCTTGCCGCGCCGCCGTCTACCCTCAACTCAGAGAGCGCCAGTCCGCTGTCGTCGCGCAAGGCGTCGAGCACGTCAGCTACTTGGAAGGCGATGCCCTCCAGTGCCGCGCGGGCGATGTGCGCGGCCGTCGTGCCGCGGCTTAAGCCCAGTATCGTTCCACGGGCATACGGGTCCCAGTGAGGCGCCCCCAGGCCCGTGAAGGCGGGCACCAAGATGACGCCGCCGCTATCGGGGACGCTGGAGGCCAGCTGCTCGACATCGCCGGCCTGCCGGATGATGCCGAGCCCGTCCCGCAACCACTGGACGACGGCGCCGGCCGTGAAGATGCTGCCTTCAAGGGCGTATTCGATGTCGCCATGGGGTCCCGCCGCGGCTACCGGGCGCTCATCGCCTGCCACCTGGCTTCGCCCATCGAGGCGCCAGGCAACCGTGGTCAGCAGGCGGTTGTGCGATGCGACCGCCGAGTTCCCCGTGTTCATGACGATGAAACAGCCGGTGCCGTAGGTGTTTTTTACCTCGCCGGGCGAGAAGCACGCCTGACCGAAGGTGGCGGCCTGCTGGTCCCCGGCCAGAGCCGCAAGCGGCACGCCGGCGAGCTGCTCGATCGCTATCGTCGCCACGACTCCCGACGTCGCGACGATCTCAGGCATGACCTCGGACGGAACGTCGAACAGCTCGAGCAGCCCCTCGTCCCAGCGTTGGTTGTGGATATCGAAGAGCAGCGTGCGTGAGGCGGAGGTAAGCGCCAAGACCGGTCTTCTCCTCGATCCCTACTTCTCGGCGACCAAGATCGCCTGGCTGCTCGACAACGTGCCGGAAGCACGTCGAAGGGCGGAGGCCGGCGAGCTTGCCTTCGGCACCATCGACAGCTGGCTGACCGCGCGGCTTACCGGCGGTTCAGTTCACGTCACCGATGTCAGCAACGCCTCACGCACGCTGCTCTTCGATATCCACAACCAACGCTGGGACGAGGGGCTGCTCGAGCTGTTCGACGTTCCGTCCGAGGTCATGCCTGAGA
>DASROV010000278.1:0-9010 GCA_035646755.1 Trueperaceae bacterium
AGATAGGTGACGGTCGTGATGTCGTCAGGGTCGAGCTCGTAAGAGGCGCGCAGCAGGTCGACGGCCCGGTCGAGGGCGCCCGCGCTGAACGCCTGATAGCCGAGCACAAGTGCGGCGCGCGCGGCGTCGGCGCGCGCGCGGGCGTCGAGCGTGCCGCCGACTGCGAGGTACTCCTGCCAGGTCTGCCAGGTTCGGGCGGTCCAGCCGGTGGTGCCGTAAACCTGAGCCAGGAAGCGCAGCGGCTCGGTGCGGCCCGGGGCCAGCTGCTTGGCGCGCTCGCCCTGTTCGATTGCCTCTTGCCACAGCGGCTGGTCGGGGTAGTGAACTTCATACGTGGCGATCGCCTGCGAGGCCGCTTCCTGCCCGGCTTTGAGCGCTGCGGCGGCGGCGTCATTAAGGCCCCCCTGCGCCCGGCTCGTCATACTCAGCGCGAACAGCATGACGAGCACGAGCGTCACGGCCAGCGACGTCGCGCGCGCCCGGCCTTCACTTAGGGAGGAGCGCCGCACCGCGTCGCCTTCGCAGCTGGGTTTGAACTCGCGCTTCACGCTGCCATTATCGCCCGCGAGCACACCGCGAGCGTTCGGGTTTAAGACAACCTTCATGGAGCACACGAGAATAGGCGAGAAGATCGGTGCCGAAGGCACTTCGGTTTCTGAGAGTGGCGCGCTCGACCTGCGCCGGTCACGTGCATGGGACAGGTAGGTTATTGGCATGAAGAGAATTCTTTTCGCTTTGAGCGTGCTGGCGGCGCTGGCCGTCGCCCTCAGCCAAGACAACGGCGGCGACTGGGGGCGCACGGCCCTCGCCAGCCTCGGCGACGAGGGCGTCGACACCAGCTTCCCCGACGGCTCCTTCCTCGGGGAGGGCGCCGTTACTGGCTACCAGGCGGCGATCCTCGTCGACCGGCTGCTGGCGCGGGCCGACGCCAACACCGGCTGTACCGACGCCATGGCCGGCCTACCCGACGCCGACTTCGCGTTCACTGACGTGCCTGCTGACCACTGGGCGGCGGGCGCGGCTTCCCGGGTAGCGGCTCTCGGCGTCGCCGAGGCGTTTCCTGACGGCGCGCTACACGGCGAGGAGTTCCTCACCGGTTACCAGACGGCGCTGCTGCTTGCCGCGGCGGTCGACGTCGTCGACGCAAAGACGGTATGCGGTGAGACCTCGGTTACCGAACGCCTTGGCGCGATGAGCGAAGAGGTCGCCGCCATCCGCGCCGACGTTGCGGCCGGTGCGCTGCAGGGGCCGCAAGGACCGCCAGGGCCCCTAGGCCCTCAGGGCGAGCAGGGCGAGATGGGCGAACTGGGCGAGCCCGGCCCGCAAGGCGTTCAGGGCGAGCTCGGGCCAGGCGGCCCACCGGGGCCGATTGGGGAGGCCGGCCTCGTGGGTCCAGTCGGCGAGATCGGTCCGTCAGGTCCGCCGGGTCCGGTGGGTGAAGCGGGACCTGTCGGTCCTATCGGGCCTTCGGGCGAGACCGGCCCGATAGGGCCAGCTGGGCCAGCCGGGGTTGACGGTGAGGACGGTGTGGCCGGTATCGACGGGACCGACGGTCTCGCCTGCTGGGACAGCAACGCCGATTTCGTCGCCAACTCGTTCGAGGATGTAAACGGCGATGACGTCGTGGACGTGAGCGACTGCCTCGGTGAACAGGGGCCGCAAGGGCCGCCAGGACCGGCCGGCCAAGCTGGCGCGGACGGGCAGCCGGGAGAGCAGGGTCCGCAAGGTCCGCAAGGTCCCGCGGGTCCTCCCGGGCCGCAGGGTGAGGAAGGCGCGGCTGGTCCCGCTGGTGAAGCTGGTCCGCTTGGGCCCCCAGGACCTCAGGGCGAGACGGGTGAGACCGGTCCTCAGGGCGTAGTCGGCCCACAGGGTGAGACGGGCGAACAGGGCCCTCCCGGCCCAGCTGGACCAGAAGGAGATCAAGGTGCTGCCGGCCCCAAAGGTGACACTGGTGCGCAAGGACCGGCGGGGCCGGATGGCCCGGCGGGTCCAGAAGGCCCGGCCGGCCCTCCCGGTCCGCCCGGGCCAAAGGGCGAAAAGGGAGATAAGGGAGACGACGGAGTCTGTACCTGCGAGGTTTCCACGCTTCCGGACCTGCTCGTCGTACCCGAATGGCTAGAGGAGCCGTGACCGCAACGTAATACCCGGGTGGCTCGATGCCGAACCCCGGAATGTATCCTCGAGCCCCGAGGAGCCATGTCCCAATAGCTGCGGAGTGGCCTGAGCGCCCTTAATTGTGTCCACCAGCGCGCCGGCGGTAACCCGGCGCGCTTTTTTGGCATGGCCACGACCTCACACGCTGCGGCACCTGCTGTGCATAACCTTGAGTAGACGGAACTAGAACCTCTACGCCTGGTGATGGGATGGCGGTGCTGTCTTGAGACTCAGCCTGTTGTTGATCGTGGTGCTCCTGTCGTTGACCTTCGGACTCACCCAGAGCAGCAACGGCGAGTGGGGGCGCACCGCCGTCCGCGACCTTAGCGCTGCCGGCGTCGAGGTGTCTTTTCCCGACGGCTCGTTCCTCGGTGAAGGCACCCTCACCGGTTACCAGGCGGCGGCGCTCGTCGACAGCATGCTCTCCGAGATCGACGCGGCGACCGGCTGTCCTGACCTGCTGGTAGGCGGGCCGGCTGATGACTTCGAGTTCGCCGACGTGCCTGACCTGCACTGGGCGGCGCCCGCGCTCGGCAGAATCGCGAAACTGGGCGTGAGCGAGGCTTTCCCTGACGGCAGCTACGACGGCGACGCTTTCCTCAGCGGTTATCAGACCGCGCTGCTGCTAAGCCGCGCGATGGAGCTCGCTGCCGCGAAGATCGAGTGCGGGGAGGCGCGCCTTTACGACCGCGTCGACTCGCTCGCCGCGATGCTGGAGAGCGCGTTGGCGAAGATAGCGGATGGTTCGTTGGTGGGACCGCCCGGTCCAACTGGGCCGGAGGGTCCGCGCGGCGAGGACGGGCCCGCCGGCCCACCGGGTCCGGTGGGTGAGCGCGGTCCAATAGGCCTACCGGGTCGACCGGGCGAGCCGGGCCCGCGAGGCGCCACCGGCGAGGTCGGCCCCATGGGACCGCAGGGGCCAACGGGCGCTACCGGCGCGGCAGGCGTCGACGGTCTTACCTGTTGGGACCTCGACGGCGACCGCGTCGGCAGCGAAGCAGAGGACATGAACGGTGACGGCGTCGTCGATCTCGACGACTGTCGCGGCGTTCCCGGCCCCGTTGGGCCGGCGGGACCGCCAGGTCCGGCGGGTCAGCAGGGCGAACCTGGCCCTCCAGGGCCGGCTGGGCCGGCTGGTCCTCGAGGACCAGAGGGAAGTGACGGCCCAGCCGGTCCGCCCGGTCCCCAAGGACCCCAGGGGCCCCAGGGCCCACAGGGCCCGCCCGGGGGCAGTTGAGTTTCGTTCTGCGTGGGCGCCGCGCCGGCCGCTCGGCCTCGCGGTCTACCTGCCAAACTTCGACAGTTGCATCAGTCGGGAACGGCAGCGGCGCCAGCGACGGTCACGATCACGGGAGCTGTGACGGTGAACGTGCAGACGGTGGCCGGCTCACCGTCAGCGCATGCCACGCCCTGGAACTGGTGTAGACCCGAAGTGGTGGTTTGCAACGTAAGCACCGTGGCTTCGGCGAACGCGGCGTCACAGTTGCCAGTGTCAGGGAAGATCGACCAGCAGTTGGCGATGCCCGCTGGCGAGCTCTGTACTGCGAAGAAGCCGATATCCGCTGCGAACCTCACGCGCACCACCGGGTCGAACCTGGCAGTAACGCTGCGTTCGACTTCCATGGTCACCTGGCAGGCCGGGACAGTGCTCGAGCAGTCGCCCTGCCAGGTGCCGAACGCGTAGTCGGTGGCCGGAGCGGCTGTAAGGCTCACTGGCGTTCCGTAGCCGTAACTGCCGTCGTCGCTGGCGGGCTCGATGGACACGGTGCCGGAGCCTTCTACGTTGACGTCGAGGCGGAACCCCGAGACAGTGATCGTGAAGCGTTGCGGTGCCGAGGTATCGGCGCCTTGGTTGGCGGTGCCGCCGTCGTCGCTGAGCGTGACCTCGTACGTCGCGCTACCGGAGCTGAACGGCGGCGGCTGGAAAGTCAACGTGCCATCGAGGTCGATCTGTGGCATGGCCATGCGCGGGAGGCCGTCGCCGACCCTGCTGATAGTGAACCCGGTAAGGGCTTGCCCGGCCTCGTCGCTGCCGCCGCCGACGCCCATGCCGCTGGCGAATCCCGGGATCGTGCGGAGTGCACCGTTGCCGGCCCCAGCCTCGACGTCGCCGGTCAACGAGAACACCGGCGGGTCGTTTACCGGTCGCACGCTCACCGTGACGGCGACGGCCGCGGACTCGTTGCCGTAGGCGTCCCTGGCGCGGTAGGTGAACGAGTCGCTGCCGTTGAAGTTGGTCTCGGGTTCGTAGCTGAACGAGCCGTCGGCGGCAAGGTCGAGCTCACCGTCCGCCGGCTCGGAGGCCAGCACGGCGGTCAACGTGTCGCCCGGCGAATCGGTGTCGTTGGCCAACACGCCCGAGCCCGCGTTGACGTCAAGCTCCCCGTCCTCGTTGACTTCGTAGGCTTCCGGCGCCGCGACGGGCGGGTGGATGACCTTCACCACGACAGGAGTCGCGCCCGAGACGTTGGCGATGCAGTACATGCCCGGCTCAGTTGGGCAGCCTTCATAGCCAAGAAACTCACCATCGGCCTCGAGCTTCACGGCCGTGATGCTCACTGCCAACGGTCCGGCGAAGCCGTATGCAAGGGTGCAAGAACCTCCGGGGTCAAGACGGCAAACATTGGTGCCGAAGTCGTCGCCGGGGAACATCGTGACCCTTACCGGGCTATCTCCGTCCAAACTTAGCTGCAGCACGTGACGGCGGAAGCGCGCTTCCACCTCGAGCGGTTCGTCGACCGTCAGCTCACAGCTGTCAGCACCGCTGCAGGCGCCGGTCCAGCCGGCGAACACGGCCCCTTCGCTGCTCTGGGCGGTGAGCGTGACGTCGCTTCCGGCGGCGAACGCGACGCGGCAGTCGCTCACGCAGACCTTCATTACGACTCCGCCCGACACGACCACCACCCCGTCACCGTCGAACGTCACCGACACCTCGACGCCGGGCTGCGGCGACACCGGCTCTGCCGGCTCCTGTAGCACCGGCTCCGACTCGCCCACGACATTGAATGACGCCATGGCGTAGAGGTACGAGCCGCCGGCCTCGGTAGAGAAGTCGTTGAAGGCCTGTTCGTCGGCGCCTGTCCTGCCGACCTCTTTGGAGGGCAGCCCCGCTGCGGCGGCGTCCTTGCGCAGCACGACGAAGCCTTCCTCGTTGCTGCTCTGATCGAGCCAGGTAACCCGCACGCCGCCGGCGATGGCCGTCGCGGCGACGCCGCGGGGAGCCGTCGGCACGCCGGTTGGCCCGGTCGGACCGCAGGCCGCCAACGCCGTCACCAACGCGGCCGCGAAGAGGGCTACGCCGAACCGGCATGCCACGAGTCGGCGTGCCGCGAGCCGGTGCGCCACAAGGCGCCGCGGCAGCGGCCGGCACGTGGTCGACGAGCGCGAGGGCAGGTTGTCGAGAACGAGTTCGCGGTGTGCCATCAGCCGGTTCCATCTCCTCGTCGCGGACGAGGGCCGCAGGCGAGCGATGCCGGGCGGACCTCCTTGGCGGAACCCAGCGTACACGCGGCAACTGGGGCCAACCGTGACCGCACCGGCGCGGCTAGCGTGTGGATTGTGCCTTCAAGCCGCGCCGAGGCGGCTTTGCAACAGCGCGCGCACCAAGTCGGGCTTGGCCCGGCCCTCGCTGGCCTTCATGACCGCGCCGAGCAGCGCGTTGACGGCCTTGGGGTTCGCCGCCACGCGCGCGACGAGCTCGGGGTTGGCGGCCATGACCTCGTCAACGAGTCGGCCGACCTCGGCCTCGTCGGAGACCTGCCGCAGCCCGCGCTCGTCGACAAGCCGTCCCGGCTCGTGCCCGGCGACGACCTCGGGCAACAGCTCCTTCGCCGTCGGCGCGGATATCGAGCCGTCGTCGACCAGGGCCAGCAGGCGCGCGAAGTTCTCCGGACTGAGCTGTGACGCGCTCAGCTCGAGCCCACTCGATGCCAGCAGCCCGGCGACCTCACCGGTGAGCCAGTTCGCGAGGTTCTGGGCGGCTCCCGCGTAGCGCTCGCGCGCAGCGTCGAAGAACGCGGCGATGTCGACGTCGTAGGCGACGAGGTGCGCGGCGTCTTCCTTGAGCCCTAGCGCTGTGTAGCGGGCCTGCTTGGCCGCCGGCAGCTCGGGCAGGCCGGCCATTAGCGCTGCTCGGCGTCGCGGCGGCAGCCTTACCTCGGGGAGATCGGGGTCGGCGAGGTAGCGGTAATCGGCCGAACCCTCCTTGCCCCGCAGGCTGTACGTGCGCTGCCCGCCCTCGTTGAAGCCGCGCGTCTCCTGGGCGACCGTTCGACCGTCCTCCAAGAGCTTGGTCTGCCGCTTGATCTCGTACTGGATGGCGGCGGCGACGTTCCTGAACGAGTTGAGGTTCTTCACCTCGACCTTGGTGCCGAGCGGCTCGCCGGCGCGGTGGAGGGAGACGTTGACGTCGGCCCGCAGCTTGCCCTCTTCGGGCGAGGCGTCGGATACGCCGAGGGCGCGGGCGGTGGCGCGGATCTCCAGCAGCAGGTCGCGGGCGTCCTCCGGCGAGCGCAGGTCGGGCTCGGTGACCATCTCCATGAGCGGGGCGCCGGCCCGGTTGAAGTCAACTAGTGAGTACTGCGCGTACGGCGGATGAACCAAGCGCCCGGCGTCCTCCTCGAGGTGGCAGCGGGTGATACCGATGGCGTTGCCGCCGGCCAGGACGATGCGGCCGTGCTCGCCGATCGGCTCGTCGTACTGGCTTATCTGGTAGTTCTTCGGCGCGTCGGGATAGAAGTAGTGCTTGCGGTGAAAGCGAGTAGCCTCGGCTACCTCGCAGCCAAGTGCGAGCGCGAACGTCGTCGCCAGCTCGATGGCGCGTTCGTTGACAACCGGCAGGGTGCCGGGCAGCCCCAGGCAGACCGGGCAGACGTTGGTGTTTGGCTCGAGGCCGAAGCCCTCGGCCGAGCAGCCGCAGAAAAGCTTGGAGTCGGTGCGTAGGGCGAGGTGGACCTCGAGGCCGATTACCGGCTCGAACATACCGGCCGAGTTTAACGCGGGCGGACTTCGGCCCTGACACGTGCGGCTCAAACGGCCGGGCTATCATGCCGCCATGGTCAAGGTCGAACTGGAAGAGATCGCGGTTTCTGGCGACGAGAACCAGTTCCTGGCGCTGCTCAGGAGCCCCGACGGCGAGATCTTGCCGATCCAGATAGACGCCCTACAGGCGATCTCGATCGCCGCGGGTCGCTCAAGCGAGACGCTCGACCGACCCTTGACTCACGACCTCATGATCTCGGTGCTCGAGCTGCTTGGCGCGTCGATCTCGCGGGTGGAGGTCACCGACCTCGTCGACGGTACCTACTACGCGATGCTCGTGCTCGACCGCTCCGACGTCAGCTTCGAGGTCGACTCGCGGCCGTCGGACGCGTTGGCATTGGCCGTGCGCGTGCATGCGCCCATCTTCGTCTCCGAGCACGTGCTTGAGCAGAGTGCACTACGTGACGAGTTCGGCGGCAGTGGCGGCGCCGAGGCCTGACGGCCGGCTTGTCTAGCGCTCAGCCCTGCAAGTGTGCCTCGACGAAGTAGAGCTGCAGGTCGAGGACGCGCGAGATCTCGGTGAACAGATCCTCGGTGGTGGGATCCTTAAGCTTGCCCGCCTGTTCGATGGCCTTGCGGTTGGACGCGGCCACGGCCGCCAGGCGGTCACGCACGTTCTCGAGATGCACCTTTCCTGAGGTGGCTGCGGCTGGGTACTCGTTGAGCGTGCTTGACTTCGCCGCCATCCGCACGGTGCCCATGGCCACGCCGCCTAGCGTGGTGGCCCGTTCGGCCAGCACGTCGACGAACGGGTGCACGGCCTCGGCGACGGCGTCGAAGAGCTCGTGGAGTTGGAAGAAGTCGGCGCCCTTGACGTTCCAGTGAGCCTGCTTGGCCTGGCTGTAGAGGTCGAACGTGTCGGCCAGCTGCTGGTTTATCGTGTCGACCAACGTCTCACGGGCGCTTTCTGCGATGTCGATCTTGGTGCTGAACAGCTTCGCTTTGGTGGTGGGCATGGCTCCTCTGCTTTCCGGCCTCAGCGCCAACATGAACTGTTCGCGCGGCCACTGTCGTCAACGATGAAGGTAGCCCCGCGAACCATGAGCATTACGAGTCACTAGAGATAAGCACCGAGCGAGCCGCCGCCATGGCTTCGCTGATGCGCTCGCCATGCTCGCCGGCGCCCTGGGCACGGTCCGGCCTGCCGCCGCCGCGGCCACCAAGTACCTCGAGGGCGGCCTGCAGCGCTGGACGCAAGTCGACGTCGGCGCCGGGGCCCGCCAGGAAGGCGAGCTTCGCGCGGCCGTCGGTGGTAAGGCCGGCAAGCAGTGACACGCACCTCTCGGCGCGCTGAAGGCTGTCGATGAGCGCGCTGAACGTCGCCGCGCGCGCCGGCTCGAACACCTCGGCGACGAGCAGGTTCCCGGGAAGGGAGTGAGAGTCGGCCGCCCCCAGCAGGGCGCGTGCCTCATGTTCGGCCAGCGCCCGCTGGGAAGCGGCGACCTCGCGCCGAGACTCCGCCAACTGCTCGTGAAGGCTCGCCGACCGCATGGGCAGTTCCTCAGGTGGCGCGCTTAGCAGGCCCGACAGGCGAGTGGTGACCGCGTGCTTGAGGTCGTAATCGGCGAGCGCCTCGGCGCCGACGATGAAGGTTACGCGAGTAAGGTCGCCTTTGCCTTTCTCGCGCCCGAGCAACTTGAGCGGCAGCAACTCGGCGCTCGAGCGCACGTGCGTGCCGCCACAGGCGACCAGGTCGTAGTCGGCTATCGCCACCAGCCTCACCAGCCCGCTGACCTTCGCCGGGCGTCGCAGCCGGTGGTCGCGTTCGAAGTCGACGACTCGCGGCTCGGCGACTACCGGCTGCGCCTGCCTGGCG
>DASROV010000279.1:0-6503 GCA_035646755.1 Trueperaceae bacterium
CGACCTGTCCGGGGCGATGGTGGCACGACTGCGCGCCAAGCCGGGCGCCGAGAAAATCGGGGTGAGCATCGGCGACTTCTCCTCGACGCGTGTCGAAGGTTCGTTCTCCCTCGTCTACCTGATCTTCAACACCATCGGGAACCTCACCACGCAGGACGGCCAGGTCGCCTGCTTTCAGAACGCGGCTTACCATCTCGAACCGGGAGGCTACTTCGTCATCGAGGTCGGCGTCCCCGACCTGCGCCGCTTGCCGCCCGGCGAAACCACAGTTGCGTTCGACCTTAGCGAAGGGCATTGGGGAATCGACGAGTACGACGTCGCCACGCAAGGCCTCGTCTCACATCACATCCAGTTCATCGCGGGAAGAGCCGAACGCTCGTCAGTTCCGTTCCGCTACGTCTGGCCGTCCGAACTGGATCTGATGGCTAGGCTGGCGGGCCTCCAACTCCGTGAGCGTTGGTCCGGCTGGCGGCGCGAGCCGTTCACAAGCGAGAGCCGGAAGCATGTGTCGGTGTGGGAGAAAATCGGCAACCCGTAAGTGCATATGCGTCACAACGCTTATACGCACAACATAGAAAAGTTAGCCATGAGCACGGACAATCGCTGGACGATCAAAGTGTCGGAAGAAACCGATAGAGGTGTTCGCACTTATCTCGCGCAACACGGCGCGAAGAAAGGTGGGCTCTCGCGTTTCGTAGAAGAGGCGGTCGAAGAGCGGTTGTATCACCTGATGGTCAACGACATTCAAGAACGCAATAAGGACCTTTCGGAACAGGAAATCGAGAACCTGGTTGACGAGGCGGTGCGCTGGGCGCGTACTGGTCGTTGACAGTCAGTGCGTGTCGTTGTCGACACGAATGTGTTGCTCGCTGGCCTCATTGGTCGTGACGGGCCGCCGGCCCGGGTTCTCCGTGCCTGGGAACGAAAGGAGTTCACCTTGGTTACTTCCAAGGACCAGATCGCGGAACTCCGCAGGGTCAGTCACTATTCTCGACTTGCGAAGGTACTCAAACCGCACGAAGTCGGCCGTCTTGTTCGCAGGCTTGGAAAATATGCTGAGCATCCGGACACATGGCGAGTAGCCGACACATCTCCCGTAGCGTCATATAACTCGTCATGCATCCCCCGACCCCGACGACCAACTCGCGATGGGCAGCCGCCAACCCCGGTGGATCGCCATCATGCGCAGGAAGAAGCACAGGCCGGCTCCGACGGCCAGGTCGAGGGTCGGCGGGAGTCCCAGGTACTCGCCCGCCACGACCACGAGGCCAGCGGCAAGCGCGGCGATGGCGTAGAGGTCAGACCTGAGGACCGCCGGAGTCTCGTTGACGAGCACGTCACGCAGTATCCCGCCGCCGATGCCGGTGACCATGCCCATCACCGGCGCCATGATCGGGCTAAGGCCCACGGTGAGCGCGGCCAAGGTGCCCGTCACCGCGAACAGGGCGAGCCCGGCCGCGTCGAAGTAGAGGACCAGACGACGCCTGCGGTCGATGTTCGGGTACCAGAAGAAGACGACTACCGCGGCGAGCACCGACACGGCCAGGAAGCGCCAGTCGCTTATCGAGCCGGCCGGGAACCGGCCTAGCAAGAGGTCACGGGTGATGCCCCCGGCATTGCCGGCGGAGAACGCCAGCACCGCGAGCCCGAACAGGTCGACCTTGCCTTTCACCCCGGCGACGCCGCCGCTGAGCGCGAAGACGAACGTACCGATGAGGTTGGGCACCAAGGTCACTTGGTTGAGCAACGCCAACTCTGCTGGCGTCATCTGACCATTACCGTGTGACCCCGCCGCTGACACCGCATCCCGCCAAGGCTAACGCAGCGAACCTCGACCGAGACGCATGCGATACTCTGCCTCATGCTGGCGCCGGTCGACGAAACCCCTCCCCGACAAGCTGAACATGCCCAACCCGACACGGTCGCGCTCGAGCGCGACCTTAGGGCCACCGTCAAGGGTGAGGTCCGCTTCGACGCCGGCTCCCTTGCCCTTTACGCCACCGACGCCAGCCCCTATCGAATAGTGCCGATCGGGGTCGTCGTGCCGCTCGACGACGACGACGTGCGCGCCGCCGTGGCGGCCGCCGCCGAGCACGGCGCGCCGATCCTGGCACGAGGCGGCGGCACCAGCCTGGCCGGGCAGGCCGTCGGCGCGGCGGTCGTCATCGACATGTCGAAGCACCTTACTGACCTGCTCGAGCTCAACCTCGAGGAGCGCTGGGTGCGCGTGCAGCCCGGCCTAGTGCGCGACCAGCTGAACCGTCAACTGTCTCAGCACGGCCTGCAGTTCACCCCCGACGTCGCCACCAGCGACCGCGCGAACGTCGGCGGCATGGTGGCCAACAACTCCTCGGGCACGCACTCGATCAAGTACGGGAAGTCGGTCGACCAGGTGATCGCCATGCGGGTGCTGCTCAGCGACGGCGTCGAGCTCGAGCTCGGCCCCCTCGACGCCGCCGGTCTGGCCGCGAAGCTGGCGCTGCCCGGGCGCGAGGGTGAGCTCTACCGCGCTGTAAAGGCACTGGTCGACGAACACGCCGACGAGATCGAGGCGCGCTACCCCAAGCTCATGCGGCGCGTCGGCGGCTACAACCTCGATGAGCTGACGCCGGGCAACCTGTTCAACCTCGCCAAGCTGGTGTGCGGCAGCGAGGGGACCTTGGGCGTGATCCTCGAGCTCAAGCTTGCGCTACACAGGCAGCCCGGCAAGCGGGTGCTCAACATGCTGCACTTCGACACGTTGGACAAGGCGCTCACCGCGGTGCAGTACATCAACCGGCACGGGCCCGCGGCCGTAGAGCTGTTCGACCGCGACCTGTTCGAACTCGGCGGCAGGAACCCGAACATGCAGCCGCTGATGAACTGGGTCCAAGGCGACCCGGCCGCTGTGTTGCTGGTCGAGTTCGACGGCGAGAACGAGCACGAGTTGGCCGAGCAACTGGCCTCGCTGGCGGCGGACGAGGAGGTTACCTCCCTCGCCTACGGCTCCTTCATCGCCGACGAGGCGGCCAAGCAGAAGGACATCATCGAGCTACGCCGCGCGGGGCTCGGCATCTACGCCACCGTCAAGGGCGCGAACAAGCCGACACCGTTCATCGAGGACGCCGCCATCCCGGTCGAGAAGCTGCCGTTCTACATCCCCGAGGTGCTCGAGGTCTGCCGCCGCCACGGTGTCAAGGCCGTGATGTACGCGCACGCCTCGGTGGGCGTCATCCACGTGCGCCCCCTGCTCGACCTTAAATCGGCCACAGGCATCGAGACCTACAGCGCGATAAGCGAGGAGGTCTTCGAGCTGGTAATGAAGTACGGCGGCTCGTGGAGCGGCGAGCACGGCGACGGCCTTATCCGCTCCTACCAGAACCGGCGCATGTTCGGCGACAAGCTCTACCAGGCGTTCAAGGACGTAAAGCACGCCTTCGACCCTGCCGGGCTGATGAACCCCGGCAAGATCGTCGACGCCCCGCCGATGACCGAGAACCTTCGCTACGGCGCGACCTACCCGGCGGTCGAGATCGAGACGGTGTTCGACTTCTCCGGCCAGGAGGGCTTCCTCGGCGCCATCGAGGCGTGCACCGGCGTCGGCGCCTGCCGCAAGGTCGACGTCGGCTACATGTGCCCGAGCTACATGGGCACGCGCGACGAGGACCACTCCACCCGCGGCCGCGCCAACACCTTGCGCGAGGCTGTTACCGGCGGCCTACCCGGCGGCCTCACCAGCCAGGCGGCCTACGACGTGCTCGACCTGTGCCTGGAGTGCAAGGCGTGCAAGGCCGAGTGCCCCAGCCAGGTCGACATGGCCAAGCTGAAGTACGAGTTCCTCCAGCACTACTACGACGAGCACGGCACGCCATTTGCGGCGCTGGCGTTCGGCAACGTCGGCAAGGTTGCCCCGCTCGCCCAGGCGCTGGCGCCGCTGGCGAACGCGCTGCTGCCGTTGAAGCCGGTCCGCTGGCTAATGGAGAAGACGATCAAAGTCGACGCCAGACGGGTGATGCCGGCGTACGCCAGGCAGCGCTTCGACCGCTGGTTCGCGCGGCGCGGAACCCAATCGCCCCGACGCCCCGCTGCGCACAGCACCTCGCCCGCCGGTGATCGCGCAGCCACGAACGGCGCCGCCGTTGATGCCAGCGATGCCCCCAGACGGGTCGCGCTGTTCGTCGACACCTGGACCCAGTTCAACGAGCCCGGGCCGGGCCAGGCGGCTGTGGCGGTGCTCGAGCGTCTCGGCTACGAGGTCGAGCTGGTGCGCTACGGCTGCTGCGGCCGGCCGCAGATATCCAAGGGACTGCTGCGCGAGGCGCAGGGCATGGCGCGCGGCAACGTCGAGCGGCTGCACACCTACGTCGAGCGCGGGGTGCCGGTAGTCGGGCTCGAGCCGTCTTGCGTGGCCGCCTTCCGTGACGACTACCGCGACCTGCTGCCGGGCGAGACGACCGACGCCGTGGCCGACAACGTGCGCATGGTCGAGGACTTCCTCGCCAAGGAGTGGACGGCGGGCCGGCTCAAGCCGGACGAACACTTCGAGAAGACGACCGAACCTCTACAGTTCCACGCGCACTGCCAGCAGAAGGCCGTGCTCGGCAGCAGCGCCAGCGCCGCGGTGCTTGGCTGGGTCGCCGACGACGTGCGCGTGCTCGACGCCGGCTGTTGCGGCATGGCGGGCTCGTTCGGCTACGGCCACTACGACCTGAGCATGACCATCGGCGAGCGCAGGCTGTTCCCCGCGGTAAGGGAGCTCAACGGCGAGCAGGGCGGCGAGACGGCTGCGCCAGGCTTCAGCTGCCGCCACCAGATCCACGACGGCACCGGCGAAAGCGCGCTGCATCCGGTCGAGGTGCTGGCCGCGCACTTGAAATGACGCGCTGACGTCGACCGCGCCTCCTGCTATGCCCAGACCCTGACCCGCCCTGTCACTCGTAGTTATAACGTCTGTTATACTCGAAGCATGGGCGAAACCACTCAGGTCCGCAAGATCGGCAACTCGTTCGGCATCATCCTCAACAAAGCGCTCCTTCAGGAGCTCGAGGTCGACGAAGGTGACACCCTCTTCGTCATCAAGACGGCCGACGGCATCCGCCTTACGAGTTACGACCCTGACTTCGCCGAAGCCATGGACGCGGGGCGCGCCTACATGAAACAGCACCGTGATGCCCTGCGTGAACTCGCCAAGTAAGGGACTCCGATGGCTCACCAAGGCGATCGCGGTAGCTCTCCACGACGAATCAATCGCTCGCTTCGGCGGCCTTCCCGGCGTTCGTGACGAGGGTCTCATAGAGAGCGCGCTCGAGCGTCCGCGGAACCTCCACGCCTATCAGAGCGATGCAACCATCCCGCGGCTCGCAGCCGCATACGGCTTCGGCCTCGCCCGCAATCATCCGTTCGTCGACGGAAACAAGCGAACTGCTCTACTCTCGGTCGCCGTTCTCTGTGCTCTCAACGATCTGCGTTTCGAGCCTGACCTGGCGGACGAGGTTCGCACTATCACCTCACTTGCGGCCGGTGAAGTGAGCGAAGAGGCTCTCGCTGACTGGGTCGCGGCGAACACTGCGTCGTCAACGTAGACCCAGCCGCATGAACACCTCGTAGAGCACCAGCAAGAGCACCGTCAACGCGACGATGGACGCCCCGATCAACTCCAGCCCCGCTGAGCCGGCCATCACCCCCACAACGGCGGTGAAGCCGGCACCTCCCAAGCCCGCCGAGGCGATCTGGAAGCCGATGGCGTTGTCGGCATGCTCCCGGCCGACCCGCCGTGGCGTCAGGCTGATAAGGGATGCGAAGATCGGAGCAATTGAGAAGCCGATCACCATCAGGCCAACATACGAGAGCAGCCGGGTCGGCTCCAGCCAGAACAGCAGCGCCCCGACGACGCTCGCGGCGATGCAAGCACGTAGTGTCCGGACCAGCGGCACCCGGTCGGCGACGATGCCGAAGAGGATGCGGCCGATCATCAAGCTCCCCCAGTAGAGACTCACGAGCAGGCCGGCGGTGGTGACCGGCACCCCGCGGTGCAGTGTCAGCAGCGAGTAGCTCCACTGCGCCGTGACGAGCTCGACCCCCGCGTACGCGAAGAAGGTGAACATCCCCAGCCACACGATGGGACGCCGCAGCGTGTCGCGGGTGCGCGCCGCTTCGATCGGAGGGCCGCTCGCGTCGCTGATAACCGCGACCTGCAGCCAACGTTTGCGAGTCGAGAAGAACGTAAGCGCGAGCAGCAGTTGACCACACCCGACGATGACGTAACTCCAGCGCCAAACGCTTCCGGAGCTGAGGACCGCCGTAACGATCAAAGGTCCGAGCGTGGTGCCTACGCCGAAAGAGGCGTGCAGCCAGTTGAGGACCCGGGCGCTGAAGTGTGATGCACCGTAGGCGTTCAGGCCCGCGTCGATGGCGCCGCCACCTAGACCCGCAAGGAACCCAAAGGCGAGTAACAGCGGCCACGAGTTCGTGACAGCGAAACCGAGTAGCGCCAGCGCCGCTGCGAGCGTCGACAGTGTCAGCAC
>DASROV010000280.1:0-8823 GCA_035646755.1 Trueperaceae bacterium
CAGGAGGTCGAGGTCTTCGTCGACGGAGCCTTCGAGCGCCTGCCCGCCGACCGCCTCGAGCTCAGCTACCGCCGCGCTGTGTTCCCGCCGGGCGCGATCGTCACCCGCGCGCGCCTGCGCCTTACACGGTCGGACCCGGACGCCGTCGCACGGCGCCTCGAGGCGGTCGATGGCGCCCGCAAGGGGCAACCGAAGGTCAAGTCGGCGGGCTGCGCTTTCCAGAACCCGGCGGGCGACTCCGCCGGGCGCCTGATCGACGAGGCCGGCCTCAAGGGCCTGCGCGTCGGCGACGCGATGGTCGCTCATGAGCACGGCAACTTCATCCTCAATCTCGGCGCCGCCACGGCGACCGACGTGCGCACGCTCATCGCGGAGGTGCAGTCCAGTCTGGCCGCGCGCGGCGTCGAGCTCGAGCTGGAGTGGCGCCTCTGGGGCTTCTGATGAGCTGGCCGGGCCGGGCTTCCGGTTCCACGCTGGGGCCCGTGCGATGAGGCGTTTCCTGCTCTTCCTCCTGGTACTCGCCTGCGCCGGCGTGGTCGTCAGCCGCTTCGTGCCGAAGATCGCGGTGGTCACCGTCGCGGGCAACTCGCATCACAGCTACGACGACGTGCTCGAGCTAGCGGGCATCGCGCCCGACGACCCTCTGCTGTGGGTGACGAAGTGGTCCCTCCAGGGCCTGGCCGACGATCCCTGGGTCCATTCGCTCGCGGTGTCGCGGGTCTGGCCAGACACCGTCAACATCGCGCTGGCAGAGCGCACGCCGGCCCTTACCGACGGGGTCACAACCTGGGCTGACGATGGTACAGTCTTAGCCGGCGCGAGCGAAGAATTCGCGAGTCTCCCGCGGCTCGAAGGCTGGGGAACGCCGCGCACGACGGAAGCCTTGGAACTACTTGAGCTCCTGAGTCAATTCGAGCCTCAGGTGATAAGCTACTCGCCAGAAGGATTCGAGATCCAGTTGACAGGCACAACGCTACTCACACCAAGTGCCGATGCCTTACGCGAGCAGTGGTCGGCTTTCGTGAACCACCGCGGAGGGCGCGTCGCGGTCTACCCCTGGGGAGTGAGCTCTGCTGATGAGTGAAGCAACAGATGGGTGAAGCAACAGATGAGTGATGCAACTGAGGCCGGGAACCGAGCATGAGCGACGAGCGCATCATCGTTGGTCTCGACATCGGCACGACGAAGATATGCACCGTCATCGGCGAGGTCGCCCGTGACGGTGTTCTTGACATCATCGGCGAGGGCACCGTGCCCTCCGACGGCCTTCGCAAGGGCGTGGTCGTCAACCTCGAGCGCACCATCGCCTCGGTCCGCCAGTCGGTCGCCGACGCCCAGCGCATGGCCGGCGTCCAGGTCCAGTCGGCTTGGGTAGGCGTCGCCGGCAGCCACCTAAAGGCGCTCACCAGCCACGGCATGGCGGCCATCCGCCGCGGCCAGCAGGTGACTAGAAGCGACATCGAGCGCACCATCGAGAACGCCCGCGCCGTGCCGCTCGAGCAGAACATGGAGATCCTCCACGTGATCCCGCAGGAGTACGTGGTCGACGGTAACGACGGCATCAAGGACCCGGTGGGCATGTCGGGCGTGCGTTTGGAAGTCGACGTGCACATCGTCGCCGGCTCGCAAGGCCCACTGCAGAACCTCAGGCGCTGCGCCAACGACGCCGGCGTCGCGGTCGACGGCCTGGTGGTGCAGGCGCTGGCCTCCGGCCTGGCCGTGCTCAACCTGGCCGAACAGGAACTGACCACACTGCTCATCGACATCGGTGGAGGTACAACCGACATCGGCGTCTTCCGCCGCGGCACGCTCGCGCACTCGGCGATCATCCCGCTCGGCGGCGACCACATCACCCAGGACATAAGCCAGCTGTTGCGCATCCAGTCCGACGAAGCCGAGCGCGTGAAGCGGCGCTACGGCGTGGCGCTTCCTGAACTGGCCGACCGCGACGTCGAGCTCGAGGTCGCCAACCCCAACTACACCGCCAGCATCTCGACCTTCGAGCTGGCGCAGGTGATCAAGCCGCGCGTGGTCGAGATCCTCGACCTCGTCAAGCGTGACATCGAGCAGCGCATGGGCGCCCTCGAACTGCTGGCGGGCAACGTCGTCATCACCGGCGGCGCCTCGTTGATGCCGGGCATCGACCAGGTGGCCAACGAACGCTTCCGGCTGCCGGTGCGGATCGGCAAGCCTCACGACGTTTCGGGACTGGCGGACGTCGTAGCCAGTCCCGCGCACGCCACGGCCGTGGGTCTGGTACGTTTCGGCATGGCTCAAGGCGCCAGCAGCAGCGCTCCGGCGGTGAGGCGCGCCAAGAAGGAGGCGGGCGCAAACGGCGGCTGGTTCGACAGGCTACGCAACGTTTTGAAGGATTTCTTCTAAGCAAGCATAGGGAGCGTGAGGGCATGGCGATGAGCCACACAGACAACGCGGTCATCAGGGTCATCGGCCTAGGTGGTGGCGGCAACAACGCGGTTAACCGCATGATCGAGACCGGCTTGCGCGGTGTCGAGTTCGTGGCAGCCAACACCGACGCGCAGGTCCTGGCGACGAGCCTCGCCGACGTGCGCATCCAGATGGGCGACCACCTCACCAAGGGCCTTGGCGCTGGCGCCAACCCCGAGATCGGCGAGAAGGCCGCCATCGAAGACCGCGACCGTGTGGCGGAAGCCCTGCGTGGCTGCGACCTGGTGTTCATCACCGCCGGCATGGGCGGCGGCACCGGCACCGGCGCTGCCCCGATAGTGGCCGAGGTCGCTCGTGAGCTCGGCGCCCTCGCCATCGCCGTGGTCACCACCCCGTTCTCCTTCGAAGGACCCAAGCGCATGCGCCAGGCCGAAGAGGGCCTGCGGCGCCTCGAGGACAAGGTCGACGCGCTCATCGTCGTCGAGAACCAGCGCCTGATGTCGGCGCTCGACCGCAAGGTGCGCCTCAACGACGCCTTCCGCGTCGCCGACCGCGTGCTCTACCACGGCGTAAGGGGCATCTCTGACGTCATCAACGTACCTGGCCTGATCAACGTCGACTTCGCCGACGTCAAGACGCTGCTCGAGGGCGCCGGCACGGTGCTGATGGGCATCGGCGCCGGCCGTGGCGAGAAGCTCGCCGACGAGGCCGCCAACACCGCCACGCACAGCCCACTGCTGGCACGCGGCGTCGAGGGCGCTCGCAACCTGCTCATCAACGTCACCGGCTCTGAAGACCTGACCCTGGCCGACGCCACCGAGATCGTCGAGAAGATCTCCGAGGCCACCGAGGTCGACGACGTCAACGTGCTGTTCGGCGTGACCTACGATGACGACGCCGCCGACGAGGTGCGCGTCACGGTCATCGCCGCCGGCTTCGACCAGGCGCCGCAGACCAAGGTGCTGAGGCCGACCCATCTGCGCGCGAACGTCGGCGGCCGCACCTACGACCCTAGCAACTACGACATCCCCGCGTTCCTGCGCTACAACCCCGACGCGAACGAGAACTGAACCGACCGCGCTTAGGCGTGCGAGAAGAGCTGTTTGCCGGCAAGATCGTGACGTTGGTCGTCGAGGACGACCATTGGGAGATCGTCCTGCATCCCGACTCGGTCGCCGTGTTGGTGGCCGACGGCGGCCACGTACTCGGTGTGTGGCAGCACCGCGCCGCAGTCGGCACGCGGACCTGGGAGATCCCGGCCGGCCTCATCGAAGCGGGTGAGGAGCCGGTTGTGGCCGCCGCCCGTGAGCTAGCCGAAGAGGTCCAATTAGGGGGCAGGCTGAAGCCCGTTATCTCGTTCTACGTCTCCCCCGGCTTCACCGACGAGCGGGTGCACGTCTTCGAGCTGAGCGAGCCGGTGGCGGTAAAGGGCCACAGCGACGACGGCGAGGAGCTCGAACTCGAGTGGCGAGACGCCCTCGAGGTGTGGCGTGCCGTGGCCAGCGGCACGGAGCGCACCAGCTCGACCACCGCGCTGGCCCTGAGGCACCTGCTGGCGGCGCGCGGCATCGAACCGTGAGCGCGGCGGCTGACGAGAGAACACCCTTGCTCTACACTTCGCCCGAACAGACCACTGTCGAGGGCGCGGTAATCAGCATCGGCAACTTCGACGGTGTCCACCGCGGACACCGCGAGCTCCTCGGCCGCATGAGCGAACTCGCCGGCGAGCTCGGCCGGCCCTCGCTTGTCGTCACCTTCTTCCCCCCGGCGAAGGTGGTGTTCTCAGGGGCCACTTACCTCAGCAGCGCCGAGGAGAAGGCCGCGCTACTTGGCGCGTTCGCGCCTACGGCCATCGTGATGATCCCGTTCAGCCGCGAGTACGCCATGACCGACAAGGAGCGCTTCGTCGCGCAGTTGGCAGCGCTCACACCCGACACCATCATCGTCGGCGAGGATTTCCGGTTCGGCCACGACCGCGCTGGCTCGATCGTCGACCTAAGACGGGTCGCGCGGCGAGTCGAGGCGTTCGGCCTAGTAACCGTAGGCGGCGAGGTCGTGAAGTCGTCGAGCATAAGGACCTACCTGGAGGCGGGCGACCTCGACCGAGCCAACCGCCTGCTCGGCGAACCGTACCCGGTGAGCGGAGAGGTGATCACCGGCGCGCGCCGTGGCCGCACCATCGGCTACCCGACTGCCAACGTCGTCACCGGCGAGCGCAAGGCGCTGCCCCTCGGCGTCTACGCGGTCACCGTCGACACCGCGCGCGGGCGCTTCGGGGGCATGGCCAACGTCGGCCCCAGGCCGTCGTTCCCGGAGGAGCCGCCGTCGCTCGAGGTGCACATATTCGACTTCAGCGGCGACCTCTACGGTGAGAGCATGACCACGCGCTTCCAGCACCACTTGCGCACCCAGCGGAAGTTCGCCGGTCTGGACGAGCTCAAGACCCAACTCGCCGCCGACGAGGCGGCCGCCCGGGCCTGGCTGAACCAAGGCGTATGATGCTCGGGTGCTCATCTACGGCAGGAACGCCGTGTTGGAGGCCCTGCGCGGGGGCCAGGCCGAGCAGGTGCTGGTCGCCAAGGGCATACAGCCCGGAGCGCTTAAGGAACTAGAGAAGGCCGCGCGGCAGAGCGACACGCCGCTCGAGCAGGTACCCCGCATCCAACTCGACCAGGCGCTGAAGACCACCAACCACCAGGGCGTCGCCGCAGTGCTTCCCGAAGTCCCGACGGCAGCGCTTGAAGACTCGTTGCGGTTGGCCGAACGCCGCGGTGAGCGCGTACTGCTTGTCATGCTCGACCAGCTAACCGACCCGCGGAACGTCGGCGCGATCATCCGCAGCGCCGAGGCGTTCGGTGCCCACGGGGTGGTCATGGAGGAGCGGCGTTCGGCGCCGCTGTCAGCCGTCGTCGTCAAGGCCTCGGCCGGCGCCACCAGCCACGTGCCGATCGTGATCGTCACCAACCTCGCGCGCACCATCGAGGAGCTCAAGGAGCGCGCCGTGTGGGTCTACGGTGCGGCTCCGGCCGCCACCAAGGGCCAGGGTGCTTATGACAGCGACCACCAGTCGCCGGAGCAGATCGACTGGGACCGCGACGCCGCCATCGTCATCGGCTCGGAAGGCAGCGGCCTACGGCGCCTGGTGCGCGAGCGCTGTGACGGCCTGGTGTCGCTGCCGATGGCGGGACAGATCGGCTCGCTAAACGCCTCGGTGGCTGCGGGCATCCTGCTCTACTGCGTCCAGCGTGGCCGCGCGACCGCGCCACGTTGACAGACGCACACGCTTACGAGAACGGGAGCACAAGTGAGAGAAGACGATGCCGTGGCCACAGCGCCGACTGACAGCCCGTCCCAAGGCACCACGGGTGCTGGCACCAGAAGGCCGAGGAAAGAGGACCTCCTCGATCTCGCGTTCGTCTCCGAGCCTCAGCTGGCGCCCGATGGCCGCACGGTGGCAGCGGTGGTCACCACGATCGTCACGCGACCGCCCGAGCACCGCCGGGCCCACGATGAGCAGGCGCAGGAACCGGCCAAGGGGACGGGTCCGGCGAAGGTTGACGGCGCCGAGAAGCCGCCGCGCTACCGCAGCCGCGTCCACCTCTTCGCGGCGCCGGCGACGCGGCGGGACGGCGAGCAACCTAGTAGCGGAAGGGTCGCCACTTATCCCGACCAGCAGACCGGACCAAGCGGCTCACGCTGGTTGCCACTTAGCGGTGACGGCGGACGCGAGTTCACGCAGAACGAGTGTCGCGACCTCGCGCCGCGCTTCAGCCCCGACGGCAGCCGGCTCGCCTTCCTGCGCGTGGCAGCCGAGAAGGAGCCGCCACAGCTGTACGTGATGCAGCTCGCAGGTGGCGAGCCGGTGCGACTCACCAGCCACGAGTCGGGCGTTGGGGAGTTCGCCTGGCACCCCAGCGGGCAGAGCCTGGTCTACGTCTCGCGCGGCAACGAGACCGACGAGGTCGGGGAGAAAGGCGCCGGGCGCCGCATCAGGCGACTGCGCTACCGCGGCGACGGCGAAGGCTTCCTTCCCGAGGCCGGCGCCGACCTCTACTTGGTCGATCTGGCTAGCGAGGTGCGGAGGCTCACCACCACCCCGGCGGAGCAGGCGTTCGGCGCGCCCAGCGGTCTGGCCTTCGCGCCCGACGGGGCCAGGCTCTACTTCTGTCGCACCAACGACGAGCCGTCGTTCGAGGACTTCCGCGCCGACGTCTGCGCGCTCGACCTCGACTCACTCGTCGTGAGCGTGCTGGCGCCGAGCCTGCTCCGCGTCGGCGGTCTGGCGGTCTCGCCCTCGGGCGCGTACCTGTCCTTGAGCGCCGCAATCAAGCAGGATGACCTCGCCAGCGGCCAGGGCGTGTGGGTCATCGACCTCGCCCCCGGCTCGACCCCGAGCCAATCGCGGCTGTTGAGCGGCGAGCTGGACGTCGGCCCGGCCGAGGCCAGCGACTCACGCTACGGCCGCTACCAGAACACGCCAATGTGGGTTCGGGAGACCGGCCACGGCCAGGGCTCGAGCGCCGGCTCCACCGAGGCGCTGCTCATCAACGTCCACCGTGACGGCGCCACTGGGCTGGCCCGCCTGCTGCTCGACGGCCGCGTCGAGGAGGATCTCGACCGCCGCGGCGAGCGTCGCGCCGTGACGGCGTACGACGCTCTGGCAGAGGGCGGGGTCGCGTTCGTCGCGGAGGCCCCGACCAGGCCCGGCGAGCTCTGGTTCCGCACTCCCGGCGGCGAGGAGCACCGCCTCAGCGCCGCCAACGACGAGTGGTGCGCGCGGCTCGAGCTGGCCTGTCCACAAGGGCCGTTCGCGCTCGACAACGACGAGCCGGCGGAGCCGGCCGGCGAGCTCGCCGCGACCGGTGACGTCGAGTACTGGACGCTCTCCCCCGCCGTGCCCAGACCCGACGCCGCCGTCGTGCTCGAGGTCCACGGCGGGCCCCACACCGCCTACGGCAACGGCTTCGTGTTCGAGTTCCAGCTGCTCGCCGCCCACGGCTACCACGTGGTCTACGGCAACCCGCGCGGCAGCAGCAGCTACGGCCATCATTTCGCGACCTGCCTGCTCGGCGCCTACGGCAGCATCGACGCCGACGACGTGTTGGCCATCGCCACGGCGGCCGTCGAGCGGCTGGGCGTGGGCCAGGCACCCATCCACCTCACCGGCGGTTCCTACGGTGGGTTCATGACCAACTGGCTGGTGGGTGTGAGCGACCGCTTCAAGAGCGCGGTGAGTCAGCGCAGCATCAGCAACTGGACGAGCATGTACGGCACCTCTGACATCGGGCCGTCGTTCGTCGAGCGCGAGCTCTGCGGTGTGCCGTGGCGCGACGTCGAGCTGTTGTGGCGGCAGAGCCCGCTACGCAACGCCGCCGCGGTGGTCACGCCGCTGCTGCTCATCCACGCCGAAGAGGACTACCGCTGCCCGATCGAGCAGGCCGAGCAGTTCTTCAGCGCCATCAAGCGCCAAGGCGCCAACGAGGTCGAGTTGCTGCGCTTCCCCGGCGAGGGTCACGAACTCTCCCGCTCGGGCCGCCCCGATCGCCGCCTCCAGCGCCTCGAGGCCATCGTCGACTGGTTCGACCGGCACGGCTGAGCGCGCGTCGGCGCCGGCACCGCTGCGCGGCGGCCACCGCGCGGGGTCGCGGCGCTTCGTGAGCGCAAGTCAGCCCCACAGGAAGAGGCGCCGCTTTGGTATGCTAGACTCCTGCGTCGCCGTCCTAACGGACGTGGCGATCTCTGGCGCGGCATCGACATCTATCAAGCGGATCCGGGCCGGAGCGATCTTTAGCTGAAGGAGAATCATGCCACTCACAGCAGAACAGAAGACCGAAGTCGTCGGCGATTACGGCCAGAACGGCGCCGACACCGGTTCCACCGCCGTGCAGATCGCCCTGCTCACCAAACGCGTCGAAGAGCTTAGCGGACACCTTCGAACCCACACCAAAGACCACCACAGCCGACGCGGTCTGCTGATGATGGTCGGCAAGCGCAAGCGTCTGTTGACCTACCTCGAACGCACCGACTACGAGGGCTACAAGGAACTCATCGGCCGCTTGGGTCTGCGACGCTGACTTCGCTTCGCGGCAACGCTGATGCGTCACGCCAGGAGGGCGCCACCACAGGCATTCCGGCTGCAGCATCGAACGACGACCTTCACGGCGAGACGATATGCGTCTCGCCGTGTTCGCAACTAGACATCGCCGCCTTCGCGGCGGTGAGCGGGCGCCGACGCGGCGCCCACGACGGTAGCACCGTCCGGCGGTCGTTCGTGGCCGGCCGGCGGGGCTACAGCGCGCGCCAGGGGCCGGCCCTGGCCGTGTGGCAGCGGGAGCAGAAGGAGAAAGAGTGAACCTACCGAATCACCGCACATACACCACGCAGTTCGGCGGACGCGAGCTGACCATCGAGACGGGC
>DASROV010000281.1:0-2058 GCA_035646755.1 Trueperaceae bacterium
GTGGCGGCGCCGACGTCGTCGAAGAGGCGCAGCACGCGACGGCGCCAGCGCTTGAGGAGCGGGACCGAAACGACGAGGACCAACACGTGCCGCAGCACCCGGAGATGAAAGGCGAGGCCGTACCAGAGCGCGAAGCAGATCGCGGCCATGGCCAGAGCGAGCCAGAAGAGCTGGTGGGTGAGCAGGTCCGCTCGGAATAGCTGGAACGCCGCCAGCGGAATCGCCCAGGCATAGAACAAGAGGTCGAGCACGGCGCTGTAGACGGCCGCTGACCAAGCGACGTTGGCACCCACCCCATAGCGCTGGAGCGAGACTCCGATGGCGATGCCGTTGCCGCCGCCGCTGGGGGTCACGGCCGCGGCGAAGAGGCCGAGAACGTACGACCGGGTCGCGCGCCACAGGTTGACTCGGGCTCCCGCCAGACGCACCATGACCACCAAGCGCGCGCCGCCGGCCAAGAAGCTTGCCAGCAGCAGCAGCAGCGCGCCGCATAGGGCCCGGAGGGGCAGGCGGAGGAGTTGCCGCAGGTCGCTCGGCTCCCCCAACCAGAGCGTCACCGTGGTCAGCCCGGCGAGGCCGAGCAGGAGCGCTAAGGCCAACGCTTGCCAGGGTCGTGGAGTGCGTTTCATGATCCCCTTCTGGGGACGTCGAGTTGGGCGTAGAAACCTCGACACGGACTCAAGAAGTCTCGGATGTCGGGCGTCGTCAGCGCACCTGGAAGGCCTGCTCGACCGTGGCTAGCCTCCAGTGGGCTCCCCATCCACCTCCGCCAGCAGCTCCGCCATCCGCTCGTCCGCCAGCAGCGACTTGATCTCCTGCACGCGCTCCCTGTGGATCAGCATCACCGTGTTGCCGCGCTTGACGATGACCAGGTCGTGGACGCCAAGCGTGACGATCACGTCGTCGGGGCTGTCGGTGTAGACGATGTTGCGCGAGGTATCGAGGCCAACGTGATGCCCCACGACGGTGTTGGCGCCGCCGGGGCCGTCGGAGGGGCCCAGTAGGCGCTCGAGCGCTACCCAGTCGCCGATGTCGTCCCAGCCGAAGTCGCCTGGCACCACCAGCGCGCGGTCGGTGCGCTCCATAAGGGCGAAGTCGATGCTGATCTTCTTGAGGCTAGCGAAGGACTCGGCCACCGTTCCGCCTTCGAAGGCGGCGCGTAGTGGCTGCATCAGCTCGGGATCGTGCCTGTCGAGCTCGGCCAGCGCCGCGCCCACGCGCCACACGAAGATGCCGGCGTTCCAGAGGTAGCCGCCGCTGGCGAGGTAGGCCTCGGCGGTGCGCAGGTTCGGCTTCTCCACGAAGCGCGCCACCTGGTGGCCGCGCCCCACGGACTCGCCCACCTCTATGTAGCCGTAGCCGGTGGCGGGGCGAGTGGGAGTGATGCCGATGGTGACGAGGCCGCCCTCGGCGTCGGCCAGCTCGATGGCGGCGCGAGCGGCGGCCGCGAAGGCGCCGCCGTTTCCCACCTCGTGATCGGAGGAGAAGAAACCGGCGACGACATCGGGCCCGAAGCGCTTCTCGATGGTCAGCGAGGCGAACGCGATAGCGGGCGCGGAGTCACGCGGCTGCGGCTCGACCAGCAGGTTCTCGACCGGCAGCTCGGGCAGCTGCTCGCACACCAGGTCGACGTAACGGACGGCGGTGGCAACCATGACGCGCTCGGGCGAGCCAGCCAGCGGTAGGACGCGGTCGTAGGTGGCCTGAAGCAGGGTGCGGCCGCAGCGGCTCAGGTCGAGGAACTGCTTGGGCTTCTTGGCTGTCGAGAGGGGCCAGAAGCGCTGGCCCTGGCCGCCGGCCATGATGACGGCTACGAACGACGGATCACTCATATCTTCTCCCGTCTCACCGGGCGCTCTACTTCCCGAAGCGGCGCTCCCGCGCCTGGAAGTCGCGTACCGCCCGTAGGAAGTCGACCTTGCGGAACTCCGGCCAGTTTGCGTCGCAGAAGTAGAACTCGCTGTAGGCCGTCTGCCACAGCAAGAAGCCTGACAGCCTCACCTCGCCCGAGGTACGGATGACGAAGTCGGGGTCGGGTATGCCTGCAGTGTATAGGTG
>DASROV010000282.1:0-3306 GCA_035646755.1 Trueperaceae bacterium
TGCCGAGCAACTTCGGCTTCCCAATCGTGAGCACGCGTCCTGGTGAGTTGTTCGTGGCCCCCCTCGACAGTGACGAGAGGCGCTACATGCCCGCCGGTCGTCTGCGCGTATTCCGCTCGCGTGACGGCGGCAGCAGCTGGCAGGACACCTCTGCCGGCCTGCCGGAGGATCCTCAATACGTCAACGTGCTCCGCGGAGCCATGGCCGTTGATCCCGGTAACGAGGGGGGCGTGGTCTTCGGCACCACCATGGGACAGGTCTACGCCACACACGACGGAGGGGACAATTGGGAAGAGCTGCCGCTGCAGTTACCGCGCGTGCTTTCGGTATCCGTACACCGCGCGTCGGGGGCGGGTTAGTGGCGAAGGTCACCCTGGGAGCGCCGGGGCTGCTCCGGGAGTGCGTCGGCGGCCAGTTCCGCGCTCCGCTCGAGGCCACGACACCCTCGCAAGCGATAGCCGGCATGATCGCCGACTACCCGCGGCTGAAGGTCCACGTCTTCGACGAGGCCGGGGCCGTGCGCGCGCACGTGTTCCTCGCGCTCAACGGGCGGAAGCTGCGTGACGGCGACCTCGATATCCGTTTGCGTGACGGTGACCGACTCGACGTCGTACAAGCGGTCTCGGGCGGCTGAGGCGACGTTCTGCGATCCCGATGCTGACAGGCTGTTGCCTAGCTCACACGCCTACCTAATTAACTAAGGTACGTTGGTCTTCATGAGCGCACTCCTGGTCCTCGCCGGAGCATTCGCCACGATCATCGCGGTCGGGTGCTTGGTCGTTTACCTGCACGACGAACTGGCGCGAGGGCATGGTCGCGCCGTCGGCGGTAACGACGGCGGGGGTCGACCGCGGGTGGCGGTCTGGCGCGCAGGGCGGCTACGCACTCCGCAGGCAACAGCCGGCAAGATCGTGTGGGTCCGTGCCGGCAGCAACCGGGTTCACCGTCCGGCCGGGTCGGAGTCGACGGCAGGGCCGAACCCGAACCGGCACTGAGGCCCAACGGCGTTCTGGGGCGTTGCCGGTTGACGTCGACTGCGAGCGTCGATGAAGTCAGGGATAGCCTTTAGGATTGGCGCATGAGCTCAGCTGAAGAGGCCGCGGGAGATCCCGCGGCCCGCATCGAACTACTGCGCCGCGAGATCCATTCGCACAACCACGCCTACTTCGTCGAGGACGCTCCGGCCGTGTCCGATGAGGCTTACGACGAGTTGTTGCGGGAGTTGCGGGACCTCGAAGCGAAGCACCCCGAGTTGATCACTGCCGATTCACCGACGCAGAGGGTGGGTGGCGCCCCTCAGGAAGGGTTCGCCGCCGCCCGTCACGCGCAGCCGATGCTGAGCCTTGATTCGAGCCCACGAGAGGCTGACCTTCGAGCCTTCGATGCCCGCCTGCGGCGCGCCGCCGCTGCAGCCGGTGTCGACGTCGAGTACTCGCTCGAACCGAAGATCGACGGCTTGAGTGTCGAGCTAGTGTACGGCGACGGCGTCCTCGAGCGAGCCGTGACGCGGGGCGACGGTGTCACCGGCGAGATCATCACGACCGGCGCGCGCACCATCCGCGGCGTGCCGCTGCGACTCAAGGACGACGCTCCAGTACCAGTACCGGCCACGCTCGCTGTGCGCGGCGAGATTTACCTGCCGATAGAGGCGTTCGACGACGTCAACGCCGACCTCATCAAGCAAGGCAAAGCCCCGTTCGCGAACCCGCGCAACGCCGCGGCCGGCACGGTGCGGCAACTAGACGCACGTCTCACGGCCTCACGGCCCCTGCGCATCTTCTGCTACGACGTGCTCGACGGCGGCGACAACTTCACCACGCAGCACGCGCTGCTTGACGGCTTGGCCGCTTGGGGTTTCCCTGTGAACCCCCTGAACGCTCGCGCTACGACTGTCGACGAGGCGCACTCCTACTTCACCGACATCGAGGCGGGCCGCGACGAACTGCCGTACGAGATCGACGGCGTCGTTATCAAGCTCCAGGACATCGCTTCGAGGGACGCCATCGGCACGACCTCACACCACCCCAGGTGGGCATACGCACTGAAGTTCCAGCCGCGCAAGGAGATCAGTCAGGTGCTGAAGATCGTGGCTAGCGTGGGCCGCACCGGCGTCGTCACGCCGATCGCGCTGCTGCGACCCGTGAACATCGGCGGCGTGACCGTGAGCCGTGCCAACCTGCACAACGTCGACGACATCGAGCGGAAGGACATTCGCGAGGGTGACCACGTCCGCGTCGAGCGTGCCGGCGACGTCATTCCACAGGTCGTTGAGAGGGTCGTGCAGGAAGGTGACGACGGCGCGCGCGGCGAGCCGTTTCGCATGCCCAGGGAGTGCCCGAGTTGCGGTACCCCCTTGGACCGCTCTGGTCCGTACACGATCTGTCCGAACAGCCTTGAATGCCCGGCGCAACTCGTTGGCCGCTTGACCCACTTCGGAAGCCGGGGCGGGCTCGACATCGAGGGGCTCGGCGAGCGGACCGCCAGACAGCTGGTCGAGACCGGGCTGGTGCGAACCGTACCGCAGTTATTCGACCTGACCGTCGGAGACGTTAGGAAGCTCGAAGGATTTGCCGAACGCTCGGCCGGCAAGCTGGTAGAGGCGATCCAGGCTGCTAGGACGAGTGAGCTCGCACGGGTGCTCTACGGACTGGGTATCCCCGAAGTGGGCAGCGCCGTCGCTAGGACGCTGGCGCGTAACTTCGGCACCATAGAGAGCGTCAGGGCAGCCAGCGTCGACGATCTGTTGAGCGTCGACGGCATCGGCCAGGTGATGGCCGAGCAGATCAACGGCTACTTCACCGCCCCTCACAACGTCGAGGCACTTGACGAGCTGCTGGCGCCGACCCGGCTGGTGCCACGGCCCGAGGAGGCGTCCGCCGGCACCACGAATGGCAGGGACGCCTTGAGTGGTCAGACGTTCGTCTTCACGGGCGCGCTCGAGCGCTTAAGCCGCGAGGAGGCGGCCGAGCTGGTGAGGACCCTCGGTGGCAAAGCCTCCGGTTCCGTCAGCGCCAAGACCAGCTGGCTGGTGGCGGGCGAAGGTGGCGGTTCCAAACTCAGCAAGGCACAGGATCTTGGGGTGAGGGTTCTCGACGAAGCGGGTTTCGTCGCCCTTCTGGCTGGCCTCGGTGTCGAAGTGGCCGAGCCGCAGAGCGCGGCATGACCAACGCCGAGGTCGCCCGTAATCTCGAGAGCCTTGCTGACCTCTCGGAGTTGGCTGGCGACAACCCGTTCAAGGTTCGCGCCTACCGCAACGCGGCGGCGGCGATACGTCAACTCGACACTCAGCCGGCCAACATCTCGGCC
>DASROV010000283.1:0-6695 GCA_035646755.1 Trueperaceae bacterium
CTGAGGCCGGTTCATACTTACTCTATATTTTCGTTATACATTAATGCCATGTCTTCGCGCGAGACGATCAACGGCAAACCAGTCACGGAACAACAGATTGCTACATGGGTGGCCGAAGCTGAGGCTGGCTACGACGTAGAGGCGTTGAAGAGACGTGGCCGTGGCCGACCTGGTCGCGGCGCGGAGCCATCGCAGGTAGTCGCGTTGCGCCTCACGCTGGACGAGATCGCCGCGCTCGATGCACGAGCTGAGAGCGAGGGAAAGACTCGTTCTGAGATCATTCGCGAAGCGTTGTCGGCGTCTGCAATGTGAAGGTTCACGAGTCAGCCCTAAAGCATGGTGTCAGTCCGGAAGACGCCATCCAGGCAGCGACATGGTCGCTATGGATTGAAGAACTCGACGATGACAGCCCCACGCGGCAACTGCGGCTCGGATTCGACACACAGGGGCGCCTGCTGGAAACCGTCGTGCTCGTATTCGACAGCGGCAATGAACTCGTGGTCCATGCGATGAAGGCGCGACCTCAGATGCTCGATCTGCTGCCGTGACGCTCCTTCGTGAGGTGATGGCCCGAACTGCGCAGTAGGCGACTAGCTCGTCCTCGACGTCCTAGTCGCCCAGTTCTCCTGGAGTCGCCGCCATATCGCGCGAGCCTTCTTAGCTACTCAACTGCCCGATAATCGAGAACATCGGCAAGAACATCCCAGCGACGATAAACCCGACAATCACCCCAAGGAACACGATCAACGCCGGCTCGAGCGCCGCAGTCAAACTATCCACCGCCTCGTCCACCTCGCGTTCGTAGAAGTCCGCTACCTTCTGCAGCATCGAGTCTACCGCGCCGGTCTCTTCCCCGATGTTGATCATCGAGGAGACCATCGGCGGGAACACGCGCGGGTACTTCATCAGCGTGGTGCTTATCTGCTCACCGCGCTGCACAGCGTCCTTGGTCTCGTCGAGGATGTCCTCGACGATCGCGTTGCCGGCCGTGCCCTTGGTGATCTCGATCGACTCGATGATGTTCACGCCGCTCTTGAGCAGCAAGCCGAAGGTGTTCGAGAAGCTGGCGATGGCGCTCTTCTGCACCAGCGTGCCCACGACGGGCGTGCGCAGTAACAGCCTGTCGATCACGCGCCGGCCGTTCGGCGTCCGGTAGTAAACGCCTACGCCGACGATGATTCCAACGATGATTATGGCCAGGAAGTACCATTGGAAGCGCAGGAAGTCCGAGATCGCGATAAGTGCCCGCGTGATGACCGGCAGGTCACCACCGAGCTGGTCGAGGATCTGGGCGAACTGCGGCACGATGCCGGTGAGCAAGAACCAGGTGACGGCCAAGGCTATGACCATCACGACCGTCGGGTAGGTGAGCGCCGTGCGGATCTTGCCTCGCAAGGCGGCCTGCTTCTCCATGTACGCCGCGACGCGCTCGAGGATGCCGTCGAGGTTGCCCGAGACTTCACCGGCCCGCACCAGGTAGATGTAGAGCTTGTTGAACAGCCGGGGGTGCTTGGCCAGGCCGTCCGACAGCTGCTGACCGGTCTCGACGTCCTCGCGGACCTTCTTGAGCGCATCTTTAAGGCCCTCTTTGTCGGCCTGTCGCTGGAGGATCGCGAGACTCTGCACTACTGGCAAGCCGGCGTTGATTACCGTCGCGAACTGTCGCGAGAAGATCGTGATGTCACGGACAGTGGGGATCGAACCGAAGTCGAGCCACTTGGGCAACTTAATGTCAGCGCTGAGACCGGCCTTCGGGGCCTTGATCTCGCTGATGAAGTAGCCCTTCTGCCTGAGCGAGGCGGCCACGTCCCGCTCCGAGCCGGCCTCCATGGTGGCCGCGATCAGCTTCCCGGTGCGATCACGCGCCTTGTACTCGAATACCGGCATTGCGCCTCCTAGCGAACTTCTTCAGCTACAGCTTGGTCCGCCCGCGCGACGAGCCGCGCCGCCAGACCACTGAGACTCTGCCACGAAGCGTATCTGAAGCCGCACATGTGAGGCTGGTGAATCGGTCACTTATGCCGTGCGAGCCAAGGGTTCGGCCTGGTCGACCCGCGGGTTAGCATCCCCACATGGCGCGTGAGTCCCTCACCAACAAGCAGGCCAGAGCGCTGCGCATACTGACCGGTCTACACGCCCTCTACCCTGACGCCCGCACCGAGCTCGACTTCCGCACCCCCTTCCAGCTCCTGATCGCGACCATACTCTCGGCGCAGGCGACCGACGTGAGCGTCAACCTAGCCACCCCCGCCCTGTTCGAGGCCTTCCCGGACGCCGCGACCTTGGCGCAAGCCGAGCCGCGTGACGTCGAGGGCTACATACGCACCATCGGCCTGTTCCGCACTAAAGCGCGCAACGTCGTGGCCACGAGCATGCTGCTCGTTGAGCGTTTCGCGGGCGAGGTGCCCAGCGAGATGGAGACGTTGACCTCGCTTCCCGGCGTCGGCCGGAAGACCGCCAACGTGGTGCTGGCCAACGCCTTCGGGGTGCCGACCATAGCGGTAGACACGCACGTCGGCCGCGTTGCCCGGCGCCTGGGTCTCACCACGCACACCGACCCAGACAAGGTGGAGAAAGGCCTCCAGAAGCTCTTCCCCGACAACGAGTGGGTGTTCCTCCACCACGGCCTGATCCTCCACGGCCGACGGGTGTGCAAGGCCCGCAACCCCCTCTGCGACGAGTGTGCGCTGTGCGCCGACTGCCCCTCATGCGGCAAGTTTGCCCGGCCGGCGAAGGACAAGGTCGTGGGAGGTAGGCAGCGGCCGAGAGGCCCTGGGCGCCAGTAACGTCTGGCGGCCGCGTTAACCTACGCCTCTGTTAGCTTGTCTCATGGCCGCAGCTACGCCAACCAACAGCGCACCCGCAAGCGCGACGAAGGTCGACGTAGCCATCATCGGCGCGGGGCCCATCGGGTTGGAGTGCGCCATCCTCGCCAAGCGCGCCGGCCTTGGCCACATCGTGCTCGACAAGGGGCCGATCACCGCCGCCATCGCGCGCTACCCGACTTACATGACCTTCTTCACTACCTCCGAGCGGCTTGAAGTTGGCGGCCATCCACTGGTAACCGCTACCGACAAGCCGACGCGCAAGGAGGCGCTCGACTACTACCGCAAGGTCGTGGCCAACGACGAGCTCAACGTCCGCACGTACAGTCGCGTGCTGGCCATCAAGCGCGTCGCCGCCAACAAAGAGGGGTTCGAGGTCGCCGTCGAAGCCGCCGGCGCCTCGGGGTTCAGCGGCACGGTCTCGGCCGAGGTGGTCATGGTCGCCACCGGCTACTTCGACAACCCCAACCCGCTCGGCGTCCCAGGCGAGCACCTCGATCACGTCAGCCACTACTACACCGAGGCTCACCCTTTCTTCGGGCGGCCGGTGACGCTCGTGGGCGGCGGTTCCAGCGCCGCTGACGCCGCGCTTGACCTGTACCGCGCCGGCGCCAAGGTGACCATGGTGCACCGCGGCGAGGACTTCAAGCCAAGCCTCAAGTACTGGATACGGCCGAACCTCCTCAATCGCATCAAGGAGGGCTCGATCACGGCCCTGCTCAATAGCCGCCTCAAGGCGATCGAACAAGATCACGTCGTGGTGCGCACGCCCACCGGCGAGCAGCGGCTGCGCTCCGATCAGGTCTTCGCCCTTACCGGCTACTTCGCACCGCCCGAGTTGCTGCTCGCCGCTGGTGTACGAGTCGACCTGGAGAGCTGCGTGGCCGAACTCGATCCCGAGACCAGGGAGTCGAACGTGCCAGGCCTATACGTCGTCGGTTCGGCCGGCAGCGGGCGCCGTACGTCCGACGTCTTCATCGAGAACGGCCTGGTGCATGCCGCCGCGGCCATGCAGGCCGCGGTCAAGCGGCTTGCGGGCGGTAAACGAGACCTGGCGACCGCCTGAGCCTGCCCCGCCACCCGGGCCGCGCCCAAGCGGCCTGCAGTGCCGCTCGGCGATGTCGCGGCGACCCCATCGGCCGCCTACGAACCGCGCTCCCGTCAAGTAGACTTTGCCGTACGGGAACGCGAGGAGGCGATTGGTTGTGCAAGGCCGTAAGCAGGTGATCGGGATCGCGCTGATCGTCCTCGGACTGCTGTTCCTACTGGGGCGCGGCTTCGATCTCGGTGGCGTGGGCTGGCCACTCTTCGTGCTCGTTCCTGGGCTCATCCTGCTCGCCGTAGCCTTCATGGGCAAGGGCGATTCGGCAAGGCTGGCCGTCCCCGGCTCAATCGTCACGACCATCGGCCTCATCCTGCTCGTCCTCAACCTGACTGACTATTGGGAAGCATGGGCGTACTGCTGGACGTTGATCGTGGTCGCAGCGGGTCTTGGCAACTTCCTCCACGGCGCCCTCACGCGCGACACGATGAAAGAGCGTGACGGCCTGCAGGCGGCCTACCTAGGACTGGCCCTGTTCGCCGGCTTCGGTGCCTTCTTCGAATTCTTCATCTTCGGCGGCGCCGGCATGGTCACGCGTTGGCTCCTGCCGCTCGTCCTCGTTGCCGCCGGCGTCTTCCTGCTCATTAGGCGCGAACAGCCCCGAAGCTGACGGAGAGACTCGTGACTCGAAGCTGATGAGAAGAGACGACTCCGACCGCCAACTTCTTCCCGCCGTTCTCATCACCGTGGGCCTGCTGTGGCTGCTTGTCCAGGTCGGCTTCGTGCCGGCCGGCCTTGTCAATACCTTGGCGCGCTGGTGGCCGCTGTTCCTCGTCGCCGCCGGGCTCGACCTCATCGTCCCGGGCTCCCGGCCGGCCAAGCTACCGTTCGTCGCGATAGCCGCTGCCATCGTGCTTCTACTTGCTCTGTTCGCCCCAGCCACCAGTACCTCGACCTCGACAAACCGCGAGTACGACGAGCCCTTGAGTGAAGATACCCAGTCGGTGACTGCCGACGTGGTCACCGCCGGGTCGACCACGACCATCACCACGACGACCGATCCGCTCTCGTTGGTTGAGGCCACTTTCGCCGGTGAACCGGCCGGGCGCGTCTCCACCTCGGGCGAGCGCGACGCACAAGTGGAGATCCTGCCGCTGAGGGGCGCTTTCTCGCTCCCGTTCGGCCCGCGCGGCCAGTGGAACATCGGTTTGCCAGCAAGCGTGCCCCTGTCGCTCTCGGTCGATGGCGCCTCGGGGCCGCTCACGCTCGAGCTCGCCCGCGCGGAGCTGCGAAGCCTCGAGCTGGAGAGCGGCAGCGGACGCGTGCGGGCGCGGCTGCCTGGGAACGGCGCCAGTTACAGCGTCGACCTCGACGGCGGCAGCGGACGCGTGGCGGTGGACGTCCCTCCTGGCGCCTCGGTCGACATGGACGCCGAGTTCGGCTCGGGCGGTAGCGACATCTTCATCGGCGAGGGCAGCGACCTCAGGCTCGAGCTGCGCACCGGCAGCGGTCCCGTCGTCCTCGACCTACCTGACAGCGCCCCGATCCGACTCGAGGTGCGCGACGACGGCTCGGGTCGCCTGCGCCTGCCAGGGTTCCTCACCCGGCGCTCGGGCGACGGCGATACCGGCATCTGGGAGAGCCCTAGTCTCGGCAACGGCGGACGCGTCATCGACGTACGCGTAACCGCCACCGGCTCCGGTCCCATCACGATCCGCTAGGACGCGGGCGGCCGTAGCGCCGCGGCGACCCATCGCCTTAGCGCCAGAACGCACCGCCCCCTCCCGCTACACTCCGGTTGTATGCGCCTTATCGTCACCCACGAGCAACCCGACTTCGACGCGCTGGCCAGCCTCGCTCTGGCCAAGCTGCTGTTCCCCGGCTCGCAGGCCACCGTGCAGGGCGGCATCGGACCCGCGCAGCACGCGTTCCTGCGGCTCTACCGCGACGTGCTCGACCTCATCGACGCCGAGGACATCGACCTCGCTTCAGTCAGCGAGCTGATAGTCGTCGACACCGCCGACCCGGGCCGGATCAGGCCGTTCGACGCGCTGGTCGGCACGGTGCCGGTGACGCTCTACGATCACCATCCCCTGCCTGACGATCCCATCCCGGCCGGACGCGGCCTTACCGAACGGGTCGGCGCGACGGCCACGCTGCTCACGCGAGAACTGGCCGCCAGCTCGACCGCCATCCCGCCTGCGGTCGCCAGCCTCGGCCTGCTCGGCATCCACGAGGACACCGGCAACCTCAGCTACGACATGACTACACCTGATGACTACCGCGCCAGCGCCTACCTGTTGGCGAACGGCGCCAACCTGCAGTTGGTAAGGCGCTTCGCGCACGACACCTTGGGCGACGAGCAGATCGCGTTCCGCTCGGTGCTCCACGCGAACGCTCGCACGGTCGACGTCGCCGGCCGCATGGTCGTCGTCGCGGTCTTCACCTACCCCGTGTACGTCTCGGGCGTTAGCGGCCTGGTAAGCGACTTGCTCGACATCCACGGCACCGACGCCGCGCTGGTGGCGGTGGGCATGGACGGCAAGACGCTGGTGTTCGCGCGCAGCAACGAGCGCTTCGACAGCGCCGAGGCGCTGGCTGAGGCGATCGGCGGGGCTGGGCACCCCGGCGCCGCGTTCGGCAAGACCGACCTCGACCCGGAGCAGGCCGCGCACGCGGTGCTCGAGAGCCTGGCCAGACACGCCTCGCCGGTGATCGTGGCCGAAGAGATGATGTCCACGCCGGTGAAGACGATCCGCGATCACGCCACCGTCGCCGAGACGCAAGCCGAGCTCGTACTGCACGGCCACAACGGCATGCCGGCTGTC
>DASROV010000284.1:0-2619 GCA_035646755.1 Trueperaceae bacterium
GCGGAGCGGCTGGTGGCGCTCGAGCGGGCCTCGGCACCCAGCGGCTCGCCGACGTCGGTATGGCGGCGGGTGGCCACGCCGGCCAGCATGCGCTCCATGACGACCTGATCGAGCAGGTCCGCCGCCGACCGAGCCGCTCACCACGATCCCGGTGATCGTCGCGGCACGGTACCCGCTGGGCGCCGGGCGGGCGGCGGCCGCTCGCGGGAGGGTGGTACACTTGGCGCGAATCGAAGACGACAGGGGAGCGCTACGGCGCTGAGAGTGCGGACCTCCGCAGACCCTCGAACCTGATCTGGGTCATGCCAGCGCAGGGAGTCGGGATTGATGACCGACAGCGGTGTCTTCTCGCACGGACGCGGCTGCTCGCTTGTCTTGGTGGGGCCGCGCGGCGCCGGGCGACCTTTCGTCGGAACCTGACCAGGAGGCACGCTCGATGTCAGATTCGGTGACCACCAATCCGCGTGAAGTCGAGGAGCAGCCGCACCCGTGCGATCCGTCGGCCGGCTGCCGCTTCTCGATCTATCCCATGACCGATGCGTATGTACCCGTGATCGTCGACGCGCTGGCGCAGACACCCTCGGACGGGCTCGAGGTGGTCACCGACGACGTGAGCACCTACCTCGCCGGCGAGCCCGCCGCGATGCTGAGCTTCGTGGCGCAGACGATCGTCGCCGTATCGCGTCGCACCGGCCATGTGGCCGCCACGCTCCTCCTCTCACGCGGCTGCCCCGGCGAGGGACCCTGCCGGCCCGATGCGCCGACCTCGTTCACGCGCGCGACGCGCGCCGCCTCGATCGAGCTGGCCGGCATTCGTGCCGCAGCCCACTTCTCGCTCTATCCGCTCGGCGTGCCGGGCTACATGGAGATCATCGGCTCCGAGATCGAGCTGGCGAAAGAGGCAGGGCTCTACGCCCGTGCCGAGCACTTCACCTCGCGGCTCGAGGGTGACCTGGCCGAGGTCCTGTCGGCCATTGGCGATAGCTGGGCCCGTGCAGACGCGAGCCACGTGGTAGCCCATGCCACCATCTCGGTCGGTAGCGCGACAAGGAAGCAGCCATGACCGTACGCCACGTGCCGAGCCAGGAGGGGTATGCCTGGAACCTGCGCGAGATTGTCCTAGTCGCGGCGCTCGCTGTCGTCTTCGGCTTACTCTACTGGGCCTGGGTCCAGGTGTGGGGCGGGCTGCGGATCGCCATGGGTCCCGCTGGCGACCTCGCCCAGAACGTCCTCATCGGTGGCTGGATGGTCGTCGCGCCGCTGGCGATCTACATCGTCCGCAAGCCGCTCAGCGGGGTCGCCGCCGAGATCGCGGCGGCCTTCGTCGAGGTCGCCTTCCTCGGCTCGCCGATTGGTCCGCTCCTGTTCCTCACCGGCCTCGTGCAGGGGGTGGGCGCCGAGCTGCCGTTCACGCTGACCGGCTACCGTCGCTACGGCTGGTGGGTCTTCATCCTGGCTGGTCTCTCGGCCGCCTGCTTCAGCTTCGTGTACAGCACCATCCGCTTCGGTTGGCTGGGCCAGGACGTGTTCCTCCTGCGCCTCGTGCTCCATCTGCTGAGCGGGCTCATCCTCACCGGCGTGGTGGCGAAGGTGATCGGCGATGCCCTGCGGGCCACCGGTGTCCTTGACAACTATGCCATCGGTCGCGCGACCGATCGCTGAGCCCGGTGAGGGGTCGGCGCTCGTCGAGGTCGCCGAGCTCACGATCCGCTATCCACGCGCCGTGCGGCCGGTCCTCGACGACATCTCGTTCGCGATCGGCGAGGGTGAGGCCGCGCTCCTGCTCGGCCCAACTGGATCGGGGAAAAGCACGCTCGCGCTGACCCTCAACGGGATCGTCCCGCAGTCGATCGCGGCCGAGATGCGCGGCGCGGTCCGCGTGGCGGGGCTCGACACCGTCGAGACGCCCTTGGCGCGGCTGTGCGCCACCACGGCGATCGTCTTCCAGGACCCCGAGTCGCAGTCGTGCCTGCTGCGGGCCGATGAGGAGGTCGCGTTCGGGCTCGAGAACCTTGGCGTACCCCCCGGCGAGATCGGTCCGCGCGTGGCGCGCGTGCTGGCGCTGATGGGCGCGGAGGCGCTGGCCGGGCGCCGCCTCGACGAGCTCTCCAGCGGAGAGCTTCAGCGCGTGGCGCTGGCGGCGGCGCTGGCCGTCGAGCCGCGTCTGCTTGTGCTCGACGAGCCGACAGCCTACCTCGATCCAGCCAGCAGCCGTGCCTTCTTCCGGTTGCTCGCACGCCGTGGCGAGCATGCGCAGCGGGCGGTGCTTGTGATCGAGCACAAGGTCGAGGAGGCGCTCTCGGCCGTCTCGCGAGCCCTCGTCCTCGACGGCGGTGGCCGGCTTCAGGGCGATGGACCGATGGCGGAGGTGTTCAGCACGCACGCCGAAGAATTGGCCGCCGCCGGGATCTGGCTTCCGGCCGGGGTCGAGCTCGCCCGCGCCGCTCGCCTCCAGGGCGCCGGAGGCTTGCCGCTCACCGTGCCGGCGGCGCTGGAGTTTCCGTCGGTGACCCGCCTTCTTGAAGCGGCGGGACGGGGTGATGGCCGCGAGCCACCCGTCGAGGCGGGCGATGTGGCGCTTTCCTTGGCCGGCGCCTCGTTCGGGTATCAGGGACGGCC
>DASROV010000285.1:0-13688 GCA_035646755.1 Trueperaceae bacterium
CCGCTCACCATCCCTCCCGCGCACCTCGTGCTCGCCAAGCCGCCGCTGGCCGTCAGCGCCGCCGAGGCTTACGCGGCGCTGTTGGGCTTCACGCCGCGCCTTAACCACGAGCGGGCTTTGCAGGCGCTCGCCGACGGCAACGAACCGGGCTGGAGGAACGCGCTGCAAGCGGGCGTGATGAAGAACTACCCCGTCGTCCGCGAGGTGCTTGCCCTGCTGAGAGCAGCGGGCCTGCGCGGGTGCCTTATGTCAGGGAGCGGCCCGACCTGCTTCGGGATCGCCGCGGACGAGCACGAGGCCGCGTGCGTCGCCGGCGAACTGCGCGCGCACCGCCCCGACCTCCTGGTGCTGACCACCAGGTTCGAATAGCACGCGCTCATTAGCCGTCAGTCGAGCTCGTCGCGACGAGGAAAGTCTCGGCTGTCGAAGTCGTCCTCCTGCGCGAGGAAGTCCTCGCCCGCCAGCGACTCGACGTGGTGCCTAAGTTCGTGCGTGAGCGTCTCCCAGGCCTCGTCCTCCCAGTCGAAGCTGGGATTTTGCGCCGCGATGGCCGCGAACGAACCGTGGTACAGCGCGACGTGCCTGCCGAGCCCCTCACCCGCGCCGAGGAAGTCGGCCGGACCGGGGTCTAGGTACTCGCCGAGGCGATACACCTCCTCGAAGCCCTCCTCCTCACGGGCCTCAGGCAGCACGTGCACGCCCTGCAGGCCGCGCATGAACTCGTCGGGGATGTCTTCGACCATCTCTTCGATAAGCGTGCTGAACTCGTCGAATGTCATGACTGCCGCTTCGGTCCGTTCTCAGATGCTCGACAAGGTCTCGGGGGCGTCGGCCAAGCGCACCGGTGCGCCCTCGGCCGCGCTGGCGTAGGCGGCCAGGATCAAGCGCACGGCTTCGCGGCCGTCCTCGCCGCTGCAGACGTTGGGGCCCTCGCCCTGGATGGCGTTCACGAAGGCGATGACGTGCAGGATGTGCGGCGAGTAGCCGCCGAAGGCGTGGGTGGTGAGGTCGGTCTGGTCCCAGGTGCCGCCCGCGGATTGCCGGTAGTAGTGCCTGAGGTTCGGGGGGCCGAGGCGGTTGCTGCTCTCGAGCGCGCCCTCGGTGCCGTACAGCCAGAACCCCTCTTCCCAGCCGGTGGCGGTCCAGGCGGTCTCGATTGTGCCGATGGCGCCAGCGGCGAACTCCAGGCTGACGTTGGCGGTGTCCTCGATCTGGATGTCGTAGGCCAGCGTCGCTGTGCGGGCGTAGACCTCGCGCACGCGGCCGCCGAAGTAGCGCGCCAGGTCAGCTAGGTGGCAGCCGTTGTCGAGCAGCGTGCCGCCACCGGAGCTGGCCTTGCTGGCGAACGACGGCCGCACGCCCTTGCCGCCCCAGTCGTGAGCCTGCCGTAGGCGCAAGTGGGTGACGCGTCCGATGCTGCCGGCGACGAGCAACTCCTTGGCCCGCTTGGCCGGCCCGCTGGAGCGCATCTGGTGGTTGACGCTCAAGATCACACCGGCCGCGGCGCAGGCGGCGATCATCTCGTCGGCCAGTGACAGGTCGAGGGCGACCGGCTTCTCGACGAGTACGTGGACGCCGGCCTTGGCCGCGGCGATTGTGGCGGGGTGGTGGACCGCGGTGGGCGCGGCAATGCTCACCGCCTCGAAGCCTCCGGCAGTGAACATCTCGTCGAGATCGGTGTAAGTGCGCTCCACGCCCCAACTACGGGCCCGGGCGGCCAACTGGATCGGATCGACGTCGCAGAGCGCGACGACCGTAGCGCCAGCAGCGCGGTAGCCGTCGAAGTGAGCCTGGGAGATGTTGCCTGTGCCGATGATCGCGATGCGCAGCGGGGTCTCGCTCATGATGCGTCGAGCACGTGCTTCTTACCGGGGTTGGGAACCGCCTCTAGGGCGGCGGAGTCCGGACAGCTGGAGTCGTCGCGGCGCAGCTGGGGCCGGGCGTAGCTTACGGCGTTGGCGATTATCTGCCGGACCGTCTTGTCGTGATAGGTCGGGTAGGTCTCGTGGCCGGGGCGGAAGTAGACGACCCGCCCGTTCCCGCGGCGCCAAGTCATGAGGCTGCGGAAGACCTCGCCGCCCTGGAACCAGGAGATCATCACCAGCTCGTCGGGTTCAGGAACGTCGAAACGCTCGCCGTACATCTCTTCCTGCGCGAGTTCGAGGTAGTCGCCGACGCCGCGCATCAGCGGGTGGGCCGGCTGCAGGTTCCACAGCCGTTCCTTCTCGTCGGCCTCGCGCCACTTCAGCGAGCCGTGGGTGCCCATCAGCTTGAGGAACGGCCGCGACAGGTGTCCGGAGTGCAGGACGATCAGGCCCATGCCGTCGAGGACAGCGCTTTTCACCCGCTCGGCCACGGCGTCGTCTACCTCACCGTGAGCCTTATGACCCCACCAGAGCATGACGTCGGTGCCGTCGACGACGGCCTGTGGCAGTCCGTGATCGTCTTGCCGCAACGTCGCCGTCGTCACCTCGACGTCAAGGCGCTCCTCGAGCGCGCGTTTCAGCGCCAGGTGGATGCCGCCGGGGTAGATGCTCGCCACGGTCTCGTTCTCGAGCTCGTGGAGGTACTCGTTGAAGATCGTCACCTTCAGTGGCGACGAGGTAGTCATGGTCGGTTCGTCGGTCACGCTGGCTCCCCTCGCGGTGGCCTGGGGCGGTCTGGCGGGCGTCACGTCGCCTCGCCCTGCGTCGTTCGGCGCTATAGGTCGGTGACGGCGCCCAACGAGGCGCTCGACACCAGCTTGGCGTACTTGGCGAGCACGCCGGTAGTGTAGCGCGGGACAGGCGGGCGCCAGTTCCTGGCACGGCGCTCGAGCTCCTCGGCGTCGACCTCCAGCTGCAACAGGTTGTGCTCGGCGTCGATGGTTATCAGGTCGCCTTCGTGCACCAGGCCGATGGGTCCGCCGACTGCTGCCTCGGGCGCCACGTGCCCAACCACCAAGCCGTAGCTACCGCCCGAGAAGCGCCCGTCGGTGATGAGGCCGACCGACTCGCCAAGGCCCTTGCCGACTATCGCGCTGGTCGGGGCCAGCATCTCGCGCATGCCGGGGCCGCCCTTCGGGCCCTCGTTGCGAACGACCACGACGTCGCCGGGCCTGATGTCGTCAGCGAGGATGGCGTGCAGGCAGTCCTCCTCGCTCTCGAACACCCGAGCCGGGCCGGTGATGGTCGTGCGCTTGAGTCCCGTGGTCTTGGCTACGGCGCCTTCGGGCGCGAGGTTGCCACGCAGGACGTTGAGGTGGCCGACCGGGTAGAGCGGGTCGTCGAAGGCGTGCACGACGTCCTGGCCGGCGGGCGGTACGGCACTGACGGCAGCGAGGTTGGCGGCGATGGTCTCGCCGGTGACCGTGAGGCAATCCCCATGGAGCAGACCCGCATCGAGCAGCATCTTCATGACGAGGGGGATGCCGCCGACCGCGTGAAGGTCGGTGGCGACGTAGCGTCCCGACGGCTTGAGGTCGCAGAGCACCGGGGTCTTGAGACGGATGCGCTCGAAGTCGTCGATGCTCAACTCGACCCCCATCGAGTGGGCGACGGCGAGCAGGTGAAGCACGGCGTTGGTGCTGCCGCCGACGGCCATGACGACCCTTATGGCGTTCTCGAACGCCTCGGCGGTCATTATCTGCCGCGGCGTGAGGTCATGCTCGATGAGCCTCACCAGCGCCTCGCCACTGGCGCGGGCGCTGTCTACCTTCTCCTGGTCGACGGCGGCCATAGTGCTCGAGTACGGCAGGCTCATGCCCATCGCCTCGATCGCCGACGACATCGTGTTGGCGGTGTACATGCCGCCGCACGAGCCCGGCCCCGGGCAGGCGGCGTTCTCGATGGCGGTGAGCGTCTCGAGTTCGATACGCCCGCCGGCCCTGGCGCCGACCGCCTCGAACACGCTGACGATGGTGAGGTCCTCGTCGCCGAGCCGTCCCGGCTTGATTGTGCCGCCGTAGACGAAGATGGCGGGGATGTCGAGGCGCGCAAGCGCGATCATCGCGCCAGGCATGTTCTTGTCGCAGCCGCCGACGGCCAGCATGCCGTCGAGGCTCTGGCCCCTTCCCACGGTCTCGATGCTGTCAGCGATCACCTCGCGCGAGACAAGGCTGCACTTCATGCCCTCCGTGCCCATCGAGATGCCGTCGGAGATCGTGATGGTGCCGAACATCTGGGGCATGCCGCCCGCGCCGCGCACGGCCTCGTCGGCCGCCTGGGCAAGTGCCCCAAGACCCGAGTTGCACGGGGTGATTGTGCTTTGGCCGTTGGCGATGCCCACTATCGGCTTGCCGAAGTCGCTGTCGGTGAAACCCACCGCTCTCAACATCGCGCGGTTGGGTGCACGCTCGTCACCGGTGGTCGTGACGGCGCTACGCCGGTTGAGCTTCTTGGCGGTGGTAGCGGCACTGGTTTTGGTGAGGGTTTCGGACAAGGCTAGCCTCCGTTGTGCGGTGATTCTAACCCCACTGGCACCGTGCTAGACTCGATTTCTGGGGCGCGGAGTCACGTGCTGGACGCTCTGCCTGGCCCAGGAGCCGCGGAGGTGAAGGTGTCGGTCAAGTACGGCCTGCTGGGGTTCCTGGCCCGCAACGCCCAACACGGTTACGAGTTGAAGCGCACCTTCGAGCAGCTAACCGGTGGCTTCTGGCAACTCAACCACGGACAGATCTACCAATCGCTGCTCGCGCTCGAGGCCGAGGGCCTCGTCAGCCACACTGTCGAGCACGACGAGGCGGTCCCCGACAGGAAGGTCTACGAGCTCACCGCCGCCGGGCAGCAGGCGCTCGACCGCTGGCTCGACAACCCCGAACCGCGCGCGCGGCCGCTCAGGGACGAGCTGTTCATCAGGCTGGCGGTGATGTCGTCCGCCCCCATCAAGCAGCTGCTCGAGCTCATCGCCGCTCACCGCTCGATCTACCTGCAGAGGATGTCGGAGCTCACCAAGACGAAGTCGGCGGTCGCCGACTCGGTCGAGGCATCGCTGGAGGGTCGTGACGCGCTGCTGATGGAGGCTCTGCTGCTCGAGGCCGCCATCTACCACTGCGAGGCCGACCTGCGCTGGCTCGACCACTGCGAGGTGACCCTGCAACGCCGAACGGGTCGAGGCCCCAACTGATGGTCACCGCCCGCGCGCCCCGGCCCACCGGTGTTGCCTTTGCCGACGGCCGTGGGGCCGGCGACCACGAGGCGGGCGATCGTGGGGCCGGCGAGCGTGGGGCCGGCGGCGGGGCCGTGGGCGTGAGGCTCACCGCCGTGCACAAGCGCTACCGGCGCGGGGCCGAGGAGGTAATGGTGCTCGACGGCGTCGAGCTCGCCGTGGAACCCGGCGAGTTCGCCGCGCTGGTCGGACCGAGCGGCGCCGGGAAGTCGACCTTGCTGCAGCTCGTGGCCGGTCTCGAAGAGGTCACCGCTGGCCGGGTCGAGGTCGGCGGCGCCGTGGTGAGTGAACTTAACGACGACGAGCGCGCCCGCCTGCGCCTGTCAAGCATCGGCTTCGTTTTCCAGACCTTTCAGTTGATCCCCACGCTAAGCGCCCTCGAGAACGCCGTGCTACCGCTGCTCCTTACCGGTGTCCCGCGCAAGGCGGCGGAGGCGGAGGGTGCGGAGCTGCTCGAGGAGCTCGGCCTCACCACTCGCCTCGCACACACCCCCGACGAGCTTAGCGTGGGTGAGAAACAGCGGGTGAGCCTGGCGCGCGCGCTCATCTCCCGGCCGGCGCTGTTGCTCGCTGACGAGCCGACCGCGAACCTCGACGGACCCTCTACCGACGACGTCATGCGTCTGCTCAGGGGGTCAGCCCACAAGCGCGGTCACACCGTCATCTTGGCCACGCACGACGCGCGAGCCGCCGCGTACGCCGACGTGACCTTCACCCTTCGCGACGGCGTCGTCGGACGCGGTTATGGCCAACCTCACTAGCAGGCGGCAGCCAACTACCGCCGCCGCCGCTCCCGTCGCGGTATTGGCCATGTTGAGCCTGCGCTACTGGCGTCGCCGCAGCGGTCGTGCCGCGGCCGGCGTGTTCGGCATCGCGCTCGGCGTGGCGCTGGTGGTGTCGGTGATAGCCGTCAATCAAGCGGTGTTGCGTGGCTACGCGGGCTGGGTCGAGATGCTCTCCGGTGGCGGGTTGGTCGAGGTAAGGGCCGTCGAGACAGGGGGCGTAACGGCCGACATCCTGCGGGTGATTCGCGCCGCGCCTGGCGTCGCCGCGGCGGGCGGGGTGGTCGAGCAGCGAAGCTACCTGTTCACCGAGCAGCGGCAGGCGCCGGCGGTGGTGCGCGGTGTCGAGGTTGCGGTCGAGCCGCTCATACGGCCACTTAGGCTGGCCGCTGGCCGCCAACTCGAGGCCGGCGACGGCGCCGCCACCGTCCTCTCGGCAGCAGCGGCCGCCGCCCTCGGCGTCGGCGTCGGTGAGCACGTGTCGCTGTTGAGCGCCGACGGACTGCTCGAGTTGCGCGTGGTGGGTATCAATGGCACTCTCGAGGTCGGTGGCCTGGCCCGCGAGCGGTCGGCCGTGATCCCGTTGCGCACGGCACAAGACGCCTTCATGCAAGGGCGTGACGTCGTCACGCAGGTCGACGTAGTGCCGGCCAGCGCCGGTGACATGGCGGGGCTCAAGGCGACCCTTGCGCCTCTTGTCGAGCCGCAGGCCCTGGTTAGGCTGCCTGCGGACGAGGTCCAGGACCTCACCAGCGCGACGCGGGGGCTACGTTCACTGTTGTTGTTGGCCGGCGTCATGGCGCTGGTGGCGGCGGTGTTCCTCATCGGCAACAACCTCGCTGCTGGGGTCGAGGAGCGCGGTCGAGATCTCGGCATCGTGCGCGCCCTCGGCCTTCCCGGCCGCGTCACCGCACTGTGGTTCCTTGCTGAGGCGGCGGTGTTGGGTGCGACGGGCAGCCTGCTTGGCGCGGTCCTCGGTGCCGTTGGCGCGAACGGCCTGATGAGCCGCCTTCCTAACGACCTGGCCGTGCCCGTTGCTCACCTGCCCGGCAGCGTCGGCGTCGACCTCAACGCCGCCTCGGTCGGGGCCGGCGTCGGCCTTCTGGTCACGCTGTTGGCCACGCTGCCGTTGGCCGTGCGCGCCGCCAGGCGACCGGTTGTCGTCGCTGCCGGCCTGGCACCGTTGGCTTCAACCGGCGGAGTGGTGCGGGCCGGCGCCGCGCGTCGCTCGCTCGCCCCAGCTACGCTCGTCACGTTGTTGACGGTGGCGGCACTGGCGCTCGCGCTCGAGCACCGGTCGGGGTTGGCGGCCTGGCCGCCTGGCGAGGGTACCGGCCAAGCGGCGCTCGTCATGGTGGCCGTGCTGGTGTTTACCGTCGCGCTCGTGAGGTCGTTCCCGGCGGTGTTCGGCAGCCTCAGCGACGGTGTGCGGAGCATGGCCGCACCGCCTTTGTGGTTGCGGCTCGCCACCGACAGCCTGCGCCGCCATGCGCGCAGGACCGGGGCGACGGCGGTGTCGCTTAGCATCACCCTCGCCAGCCTCGTTGGCGTGTACGGAGCGGCCGACAGCTACCGCCTCTCACTCGAGGCCTGGCTTGACGCGGCCGTCACTTGGGACCTGCTCGTCACTGGCGGCGCGCAGGGCGGTGTGGCCGTGCAGCCGCTTCCGGCCGCGGCGCTCACCGAGCTGGCCGCGGTGCCGGGCGTGGTCGGCGTGCTGCCGGAGAGGGTCGTCACCGTCTCGGCGGGCGGTAGGGCGGTCATCCTCGTCGCCTACGACGCGGCCGCTCCCAACCCGTCGCGCAAGCTCCTAGCGGTCAGGGCGGCCCCCGGCGTGGCGGTGACGACGAAGCCGTCGCTCGCGACCGGGTTGTCACCAGCGACCGAGACGTCGCCCACGACGAAGCGGTCTCTGGCGACAGCATTGGTCGACGACGGCGGGTTGGCGCTCTCACTGGCGGTGGCCGCCCGCCTCGGCGTCGACGCCGGCGACGAACTGCGCTTGACGACACCGTCAGGCGAGAGGGGCTTCACCGTGATTGCGCTGGTGGAGGACCGCGCCGCGGAGTCACCCGGCGCCTACATCGACGCCGGGGTCTACGCCGAGGCCTTCGGCGACCCGGTGGTCGACCAGATCGGCGTGCTGCTTGCGCCGGGAACCGACGCGACGGGGACCATCCCGGACCTCGCTGGCTCGCTCTACCGGCTGCTCGGTGAACACTACCCGGTCCAGGTGGTTAGCGCCGCGGCCTTCCGCCAGGACGTGCTGGACGACGTCGGAGCGGCCTTCGCGGTGGTGCGCACGCTGGTGCTGTTAGCGGTCCTCGTGGCGTTGGTCGGCCTGCTTAACGCCATGCTCATAGGCTTCTGGCAGCTGCGCTACCAGTTCGGCCTGCTGCGGGCCATCGGGGCGCCCGCCACGATCTTCGTGCGGACCCTGGCCACCGAGGTCCTGCTCACGACCTTGGCGGGCGCCGGGACGGGCGTGATCCTCGGCACGCTGCTAAGCGTGGCCTTGCTGCGTGGCCTTGAGCGTGCCACGGGCCCGCTGCTCACCTGGTCGCCGCCGCTCGACGCCTACCTCACAGTGGCGTTGCTGTTGTCGCTTGCCGCCCTTGTGGGCGGCTCGCTCCTACTCGGCCGGGCCCGCGTTACGCCGGTTGCGGCTGTCGTGCGCGGGGAGTGAGCGCCCCGGCTGTCTCGAGGCGCGTGATGACCGCCGCGGTGAACTCCGCGGTGCTGCTGTTGCCGCCGAGATCGACCGTCGGACCGTCCTCGAGCGCGGCCTGCACGGCCGACTCCAGAGCCGCGGCGGCCCCCGGCTGAGAAAGACCATGGCGCAACATCATCGCGGCCGACAACATCGTCCCCACCGGGTTGGCGATGCCCTTGCCGGCGATGTCGGGGGCGCTGCCGTGGATCGGCTCGTAAAGTCCAACCGTCCCTCCGAGGCTGGCCGACGGCAGTAAGCCGAGCGAGCCGGGGATGACCGCGGCGAGGTCGGAGAGGATGTCGCCGAACAGGTTGCCCATGACGAGCACGTCGAAGGCGCGCGGGTCGCGCACTAGCTGCATGGCCGCGTTGTCGACGTAGAGATGGTCGAGCTCGACGTCGGCGTACTCCTCCTCGTGCAGGGCGACGACGACGTCGCGCCAGAACTGGGAGACGTCGAGGACGTTGGCCTTGTCGACGTTGGTCACGCGCCCGCGCCGGCCGCGCGCGGTCTCGAACGCCAGCCGCGCGATGCGCTCCACCTCGTAACGCTCGTAGACCATCGTCGACACGCCGCGGTCAGCGCTGTTGCTCGACGGCTTGCCGAAGTAGATGCCGCCGGTGAGCTCGCGGAAGATGACAAGGTCGGTGCCCGCCGCCCGCTCAGGGCGCAGCGGGGAGAGCTTCTCGAGGCCGGGGAACACCTTCACGGGGCGCAGGTTGGCGTACACGCCGAGGTGGCGCCGCAGTGCCAGGATGCCGGTCTCGACGCGCTTCTCGCGCGGCAAGCGGTTCCATGGATGGTCGCCGACTGGACCGCCGACCGAGCCCATGAGCACCGCGTCGGCGCTCAGCACGGCGTCCCGGGTCACGGCCGGGAACGGTTCGCCGTGCTCTTCGATGGCCCCACCGCCAAACGGTAGGCGGTTGAACGAGAACTCGAGGCCCGCTAGCTGGCCGAGGGCTTCGAGAGTCTCGAGCGTCGCCTCGATCACCTCGGGGCCGATGAAGTCGCCCGGCAGGACGGCCAAGTCGTAGCTCACGACGCCGCTCCGACGGCCGCGTCCGATCGTGCCGAGACCTCATGGCCCAGCGCGCGGGCGGTCTTCACGACCTCGGGAAGTCCCTCGAGGAGCTCCCCAATGGGGTCGTAGTGGCCGCTGACGAGCGCGTCGCGGGCGCTGTCGCCGATGACCGCCGGGTAGCCGATGTCGCCGGCCGTGACGCGCTCGTTGGCCACGTCGATGTTCACCACCAGCTGCGGGTCGGCCGCGACCAGCACCGACAGCGCCGCCAAGTCGGCGGGCGCGAGCCGGGCGCAAACCAGCCCGAGCGCGGTCGCGTTGCCGAAGAAGATCTCGGCGAAACTGGCGGCTATCACGCCTTCGAAGCCCGCTCGCTGGATCGACTGCGGGGCGTGCTCGCGGCTCGAGCCGCAGCCGAAGTTGTCGCCGCTGACGATGATGCTCGCAGCGCCGCGCTCCGGGTCGTCGAGAGGGTGACCCTTGCTGGCGCCGGCCTCGGTGAAGCGCTCGTCGAAGAACAGGGCCTCGCCGAGGTCGTCGAAGGTTACGCACTTCAGGTAGCGGGCGGGGATGATGCGGTCGGTGTCGATGTCGTCGCCGGCGATCAACACGGCGCGACCGGCCACCTGGGTGATGCTCTGCAGTGCCATCAGGCGCTCACTCCTTCATGCACGCCGAAGACCTCGCGCGCGTCGGACACTACCCCCGTCACCGCGGCGGCGGCGACCATCACGGGGCTCATCAGCACGGTCCGGCCGGTCGGTGAGCCCTGCCTGCCCTTGAAGTTGCGGTTCGATGACGACGCGCAGAGCTGGTCACCGACGAGCTTGTCTGGGTTCATGGCCAGGCACATGCTGCAGCCGGCGTCACGCCACTCGAAGCCGGCGGCCTTGAAGACCTTGTCGATGCCGCGCTTCTCGCACTCGAGCTTGACGAGTTGCGAGCCCGGGACGGCGATGGCCTGCACGCCGGGGTGCACCCGCCGCCCCTCGATCACCCGGGCGACCTCGATGAAGTCCGAAAGGCGCGCGTTGGTGCACGAGCCGAAGAACGCGACGTCGATCTTGGTCCCCTGGATCGGCGCGCCGCCCTGGAGCTTCATGTGCGCAAGTGCTTCCTCGATGCTCGCGCGCTCGTGCGGCTCGGCGCCGGCCAGGCTAGGGATGTTCTCGTCGATCGCGATTGCCTGGCCGGGGTTGATGCCCCACGTGACGGTGGGTGGGATGTCCTCGGCGCGGATGACGACGACGTCGTCGTAGTGGCAAGCGGGATCGGAGGCCAGGGCGCGCCAGGCTGTCACCGCTTCGGCCCACGCGGCGCCGGTCGGGCTGTACGGCCGGCCTTCGAGGTAGTCGAAGGTCGTCTGGTCGGGGTTCACGTAGCCACAGCGCGCGCCGCCCTCGATCGACATGTTGCAGACCGTCATGCGCTCTTCCATGCTCATCGCGTCGAACACGTCGCCACCGTACTCGTAGGCGTAGCCGATGCCGCCCTTCACGCCGAGCTTGCGGATGATGTGCAAGATGACGTCCTTGGCGTAGACGCCCGGCGCCAGCTTGCCGTTCACCTCGATGCGGCGGAGCTTCGGCTTCGACATCGCCAACGTCTGGCTGGCGAGCACGTCGCGCACCTGGCTGGTGCCGATGCCGAAGGCGACGGCGCCGAAGGCGCCATGTGTGCTGGTGTGACTGTCGCCGCAGGCGATGGTGGTGCCCGGCTGAGTGATGCCCTGCTCGGGGCCGACCATGTGCACGATGCCCTGCATGCCGCTGCCCAGGTCAAAGAAGCGAATGTCGTGCTCGGCGGTGTTGAGCCTAAGCTCGGCGATCATCTCAGCGGCCAGGTCGTCCTCGAACGGCTCGACTCTCGTGTGGGTCGGCACGATGTGGTCTACGGTCGCGAAGGTCCGCTCAGGCATCAACATCTTCAGGCCGAGGTCGCGTAGCATCCCGAAGGCCTGCGGACTCGTCACCTCGTGGATGAGGTGCGTGTCGATGAAGAGCTGCGTCTGGCCGTTGCGTAAGGTGCGCACCGTGTGCGCTGCCCACACCTTGTCGAGTAGGCTCCTGGCTGGCTGCATCTATCCCTCACTGTCGCCCGCTGAATGAAACGATCCCCGGCCGCGGGTTGGCCGGGGATCGTGAGTGCTCTCGGTTACGCTGGAAAGCGTACGTCAGCCTTACGCCCCTGCCCCCGGTAGTAGCGAGCGGAGCCTGCCGAGCACGCGGCCCAGCCGGGCGTTCGCGGCGGTTCTAATGACTGGCGCGGGATGGCCTGGCATGGCGCGAAGTATAAGTTCGCCTCGTCGGCAGAGTCAACAGAAAAGTAACGCCTGTCGACGGGCCTCGTCACCCCGCGGTCGGCATGGCTTGCAGGCGCCAGCCCTCGGTTAGCCTCGGCCACCACGCCCGATGGCGGGCGGGCCGGCCCTGCCGCCGAGCTCACCCGAGCTTGTGCGTTGTGCCAGCGGACGGCCGTTGTTGGCCTTCTCGTCGGTGGTGAGACCGCCGGAGGTGACAAGCCGTTCGAACTCCTTGCCGTCGACGGAGCGGGCAAGACCGGTCTCGAACGTGATCACCTTCTTCAGGTGCATTTCGGCCAGGTAGGCGTCCATGGTGACCATGCCCAGCTGCCCGCCGGTCTGGATGGAGCCGGGGATCATGTACGCCTTGTTCTCGCGGATGAGGTTGCGGATGGCCGGCGTGGCGATCATGAACTCGTAAGCCAGTGCGCGGCCGTCCGCGTTGGCTCGCGGCACAAGCTGCTGGGTGAGGATCGCCTGCAGGTTGTTTGCAAGCTGGACTCTTACCTGCTCCTGCTGGGCGTCGGGGAAGACGTCGATGATGCGGTCGATGGCCTCTGCTGCGGAGTTCGTGTGGAGGGTGGCCAGCACCAGGTGACCGGTCTCGGCCGCGGTAACCGCCGCGCCGATGGTCTCGAAGTCACGCATCTCACCGACCAGGATCACGTCGGGCGCCTGCCTGAGGACGCTCCTTAGGGCGGCGTTGAAGTTCACCGTGTCTTCGCCGACCTCGCGCTGGTTGATTATCGAGGTCTTGTGGCGGTGGAAGAACTCGATCGGGTCTTCGACCGTGACGATGTGCTTGGGGTACTCGGTGTTGATGAGGTCGATCATCGTGGCGAGCGTCGTCGACTTGCCCGAACCCGTGGGGCCGGTGACGAGCACGAGGCCGCGCGGCAGCCTGGCGACGTTAGCGACCTCGTCAGGAAGGCCGAGGTCAGAGAAGCTGAGCACCTCTTCGGAGATCGTGCGCATGACGCCGCCGACACTGCCGCGTTGCACGAAGACGTTGACGCGGAAGCGGCCGTGGCCGGAGAGGCTGAAGGAGAAGTCGAGGTCCTTGCGCTCCTCGAAGTTGCGCTGCTTCTTCTCGTCCATTAGCGCGTACATCAGACGCCGCGTCATCGTCGGGCTGAGCACTTCGTGCTCGGTGGGGCGCCATTCGCCGTTGATGCGCAGCATCGGCGGTAGGCCGACGGTGAGCAGCAGGTCGGACGCCCTGCGCTCGATCGCGATCTTCAACAGGTCGACGATGTCGGCTTGGATCTGGGTGGAACGGATCTGGTCTGCCATCTAATCTGCGCTTCCTCTCGTTGACGCCAACGGTAGCGCGCCCCCTCTTACGGCAACCTCACTGGGTCCGTGAAACATCTTGCCCAAATACTGGCCTAGTCGGCGGTGCGCGCCAGCACCTCTTCCAACGTCGTTAAGCCCTGCAGTGCCTTGTAGATGCCGTCCTGGCGGAGCGTCTTCATGCCGTGCTGCATGGCCAGTTCGCGCATCTCGAACGCCGACGCCTCCTTGACGATGGCCTTCTCCATATCATCGTCGACGATAAGCAACTCGTGGATGGCGAAACGCCCGTTGTAGCCGCTGCCCCCGCACTTCTCACAGCCGACGCCGCGGTAGAGCACCTTGCCCTTGATCTCGTCGTCGCGTAGGCCGAGCCGCCTGAGGACGTCGGGCTCCGGGGTCGAAGCGACCTTGCACTCGTTGCAGACC
>DASROV010000286.1:0-5202 GCA_035646755.1 Trueperaceae bacterium
GTACCTATCACCTTCACGGACCACCAATGTTAGCCCCAGCCACAAGCCGCTGTCTGCCAAGCTTCCGACGCTTGACCCTGGTCTGCGGGCGCAACTCGTGCGCCTTAACTATGTGGCGACTCCCCGCTGGCGTTCTCAGCGCTTCACGAGCACGGCGGACCGGATGAGCGCCGCGAACGCGTCGCGCTCGAGGCGGTCACCACTGGCTTCCCTAGTGCCGGCGGCCGGGCAGCGCAGCAGCAGGTGCTTGAAGCCGGCGCGCACCACCGCGTTCCTGGTCCGCTCCAGGTAGCGCTGCACCTCCTCGCGGTAGGCGCGCGCCTCGTCCGGGCCGGCCGGCAAGCGCTCACCCGACTCGAGTTCGTGCAGCTCGAGCAGGCCAGTGGGAGGTTCGAGGTCTTCCTCGGCCACCACGTGCAGAAAACCGATATCCATGCCGCGGGCCCTCAAGGCGGTGAGTGCCGGCCGGATCGGCGCGTCCTCGAACAGGTCGGAGACCACCAACGCCAGCCCGCTGCCGCGTTGCGACGGCAGCGAGAGCGCGAATCGCTTAAGCGCGGTGAGAGCGCCGACCCCGGAGCCGGTGACCACCGGAGCCTCCTCAACGAAGCGCCAGGTCTCACGCATGCCGCTCGGGCCTTGGGACTGCTTGCTGCTGCCGCCGCCGAGCAGGTGGACCTGAGTCGGGGCGTCGCGCTGCGCGACGTAGCTGAGCAGCTGCACAAGGATGCGGCCGTACTCGGCCTTGCGCCCGATGGACATGCTGGCGCTGTTGTCGAGCACCAGATGCAGCTTCACCGCACGCTCGGCCTGGTAGAGCCTGGTGTATAGCCGGCCGGTACGGGCGTAGACGCGCCAGTCGACGTAGCGCAACTCGTCGCCTGGCTGGTAGGGGCGGAAGTCGTGGAACTCCACGCTCTGCCCCGGCTCGCGGCTGCTGCGCTCGCCGCTCTGGCGGCTTACGGCACGCGAGGACAGCGTGTAGCGGTCGAGTATCGCGCGGCTGCGGGCACTTAGCACGATCGTCGAGGACGTGTGCTAGCGCACGCGCTCGAGGCCGGAGACGACGTCACTTAGCACCTGGTCGGGCTCGGCGCCTTCGACCTCGGCCTCGAAGCTGAGCAGCAGCCGGTGACGCAGCGCCGGGGGCACGGCGCGCCTGATGTCCTCAAGCTCGACGTTGGGGCGACCGGCGGCAAGCGCGAAGCCCTTGGCGGCCAAGGTCACGGCCTGCGCGCCACGTGGGCTGGCGCCGAGGCGCACCAGCGGATGGGCGTGCGTGGCCTCGACCAGCCTCACTACGTACTCCAGAGCGGCTTCGGCGACCGGCACGGCACGCAACATCCGTTGCAGGTCGAGCAGCTCAGCGCGCGTGAAGACGGGTGTGAGCTCGGGGTCATCGGCCCCGGTAGTCACCAGCAGGATGCGCTGCAGCGTGGCGGCGTCGGGCCGCTCGATGAGGATCTTGAACATGAAGCGGTCGAGCTGCGCCTCGGGAAGTGGGTAGGTGCCCTCCATCTCGAGCGGGTTCTGGGTGGCAAGCACCATGAACGGCTCGGGCAGCGAGTGCCTGATGCCGGCGACGGTAACCGCCCGCTCCTGCATGGCCTCGAGCAGGGCCGATTGCGACTTGGGCGTGGCACGGTTGATCTCGTCGGCGAGCAGCACGTTGGTGAAGACCGGGCCGGGCTGGAACTCGAAGCGTGTGTCGACGTTGGCTTCCATGAACACGGTTGTGCCGGTGACGTCGGCGGGCATCAGGTCGGGGGTGAACTGGATGCGCGCGAACTGCAGGTCGGTCGCGTCGGCGAAAGCGCGCACGAGGCGGGTCTTGCCGAGGCCGGGCACGCCCTCTACCAGCACGTGTCCGCGTGCCAGGGCGGCGACGAGGAGCTCCTCGACGACCTGGTCCTGGCCAAGGATCACGCTGCCGATGGTGTCGCGCAGGCGCCGGAACTTCTCCTTGAAGGTCTGGTTGGCATCGTGAGGCACGTTGTCGGTTGCCATCGTCGTCCTCTTTCTCGTGAAGCCCAAGGCCCGCTTGGCTCGCCCGGTCGCCTAGAGCCGCGGCTCGGCGGCGGCGCGAGAGCGGGCGCCTTAGTCGTCGTTGGTCAGCGGACAGTATACGTACAGCAGAAGCGGCACACTTTCTCAAGATGTCGTACCTAGCGCATCAAGACGACCCTGAACCGTCGGCCTGGCACCGGAGTAGACTTCTGCCATGAGGCCGGCTTACGGCAGGGTCACGCTGCGGCCCCTCGAGGAGTTCGCGGACGCCGACTGGCGTCGTCTCCAGAGCCACTTCCGTGACCCCGAGATCTCACACTTGAACGGCACGCCACCCAACCGCATGCCGTTATGGCTCCTCAAGCGGCTGCTGCGCACCGACTCCCAACGCACCGACAGGGCCACCTTCGGCATCTTCGACGAACGAGACGACTTCATCGGCACCACCGAGCTCTACGACGTAAGGACCGGAAGCGCCACGCTCGGCATCATCATCGGCGAGAAGAGCCACTGGTCGTGTGGCTACGGTCCCGAGGCCATGCGCGCGCTGCTCGGCTACGCCTTCGGCCACCTCCGCCTCGAGCTGGTGCGGCTGGAGACGTTCGGCGACAACGAGCGCGCCCAGCACGCGTTCAAGAAGGTCGGCTTCCGCGAGGTGCGGCGGCGGGTGGGCGCGGCTGGCCGCGTTGACGTCTACATGGAGATCGGCCGCGGCGCCTGGCACCGCGTCAGCGTCCAGTCCGCGCCGACACTGACCGCCTCCTGACGCCCGTCTACGAGCCTTCTGTTTAGGCGAAGAAGTCCTTGATCGCTTTGGCGGCCGCCTGGCCGACACCGGGCACCTTCGCCAGCGTGCCCACGTCGGCGCCGCGCAACTCGTCGACGCTGGAGAAGTGCGCAAGCAGCGCGTCCCTGCGCTTCGGCCCGATGCCGGGCACGTCGTCGAGGATGCTGCGGGTGAGCGCCTTGCCGCGGCGTTGGCGGTTGTAGCCGACCGCCACCCTGTGGGCTTCGTCGCGCACGTTTATCAACAGCTTGAGGGCCGGGTGCGAGAGCGGCACGATCAGCTCCTCGCCGTCGTCGCAGATTAGCGTCTCCTGCTTCTTGGCCAGCCCCACCAGCGGGATCTGGACGCCCGCCTCCTGCAGGGCGCGCCTGGCCGCGCTTAGTTGGCCCTTGCCGCCGTCGATTAGCAGCAGGTCGGGCTGCGGCAGCTTGTCGGCCAGGGTGCCGGTGAAGCGCCGCTTCACGGCCTGGTGCATGCTGTAGTAGTCGTCCGAGCGCTGCGGCTGCCTTATGCGCAGGCGGCGGTAGTCGCTGCGCTTGGCCCGGCCGCCCTCGAAGGTAACGATGCTGGCCACGGTGTGCTCGCCCATCAAGTTGGAGATGTCGAAGCCCTCGACGCGCCACGGCGGGCTCTCGAGCTCGAGCAGCTTCTGCAGCTCGCCGACGCCTGGCGCCTCGCCGCGGCGCTCGAGCAGGGCGATCTCGGCCTCCAGCCCGGTGACGGCGTTCCTCTCGGCCATGGCGACGAGCTCGACCTTGTCGCCTCGCTGAGGCGTGCGCACGTGCACGCGCTTGCCGACGCGGCTGGTGAGGAACTTCTCCCACATGTCGCGGTCGAGTTCGCTCGGCGGCACCAGCACCAGGCTGGGGATCTGCATGGCGCGCCCGTAGTAATCGGCCATGAACGCCTCGAGCACCTCGACGTCGCTGGCGCCCTCGGCGTTGGACAAGAAGCGCTTGTCACGGCCGACGACGCGACCGCCGCGCAGTTGGAAGAGTTGCACCATCGCGAAGTCGCCGGCCTTGGCCAACCCCAGGAAGTCGAGGTCGTTCTCGACGCCCTGCACGACGCTCGAGCCGTAGCCGGTGATGCGCTTGAGGGCGTCTAGCCGGTCGCGGTAAGTGCCGGCCAGCTCGAAGTCCTGGCGGGTGGCGGCGGCCTGCATCTCGGTCTGCAGGTAGGCGACGGTCTCGTCTACGCGCCCTTCGAGGAACGCCTTTACCTGCTTGACGACCTGCGCGTACTCGGCGGCGTCGACCTCGTTGACGCACGGCGCGAAGCAGCGGCCCATGTGGTAGCGCAGGCACGGCCGCTTGCGCTTTTGCATTGGCACGCCCGAGTTCTTGCGCAGCTTGAAGACACTGTAGACGAGGTCGAGCACCCGCCGCACGGAGCCGGCACTGGGGTATGGACCGAAGTAGGTGCCGCCGTCCTTTACCACCCTGCGGGTGAGCACCAGCGTGGGGTAGCGCTCGTTGGTCAGCTTCAAGAACGGGTAGCTCTTGTCGTCCTTGAGCTGCACGTTGTAGTGCGGCTGGTGCCGTTTGATGAGGTTCGACTCGAGGATGAGCGCCTCGACCTCATCGGCGGTGACGATGAACTCCAGCGACGCGGCGTCACGGACCAGCAGGCGCGACTTCTGATCGGCATGCTTGCCGAAGTAGCTGCGGGCCCGGCTGCGGAGGTTCTTCGCCTTGCCGACGTAGATGACCTTGCCGCTTGGGTCGAGGTAGAGATAACAGCCGCTCTGCAAGGGCAGGACCGGCAGGTCGGTGCGCTTCACTTAGGTGATTCTACGGCTATGCATCGAGCTTCTCGGTTGCCAACCAGAGCTGGTCCCTAGCGTCCGGCACACGTCGCTTGCCGCGTCCCCTACCGACCCGGGCTCTGGCGTCTTGCCCATCCGGTACCAGCAGACCAGTTTGTGCAGCAGGGTGTCTTCCGGGCTCGCGAACCGAACCGTGAAGGAGCCCTGGGGACCATGCAACTCCTCGGTACGGGCTCGGGTCAGCTCCTCGCTTGGCCAAGCGCCTTCTTGCATGGTGAAGATGTCAGCCTTGAACATTGACTCGAGGTGGATCACGTTGAAGGCTCTTCCCTGCCGAACGGCATCCTTGATCATGTCAACGTCAACGTAGAACTCTCCGGCAAGCAGCTCGGCGAACGACTCCGTCACGACGTCGAGAGGCTCTGAGAGCATCAGTACCGTTCGGCGTTAACATCCCAACCGAAGGCCCGAGCCATTAGCGCCGGCTCGATCCACCTCGAGGCGACCCTGAGCGCCTGCTCTCGTTCGTCGACCAGCGGGATGGCGTCTGCGGGCGTCCAGCAGTGCGAGTTCCTGCACGGTTCGCGTAAGGGCCCGAACCCGTTCCAACTTCTCTCCCGGAGACGTGGCGCGGTACCCC
>DASROV010000287.1:0-15481 GCA_035646755.1 Trueperaceae bacterium
CGGCACGACCGAGACCTGCTCGAGCGGAGCCAAGGAGCGCGTCTGCCTCGCCATCACTTCGCTCGTGGAGGTAACGGCGTCGGCGAAGCTGAGGTTGGCGCCGATGAGCCTCGCGTGCAGGCGCGACTTCAAGGGGAAGTCGAAGACGTCGCTGCCCCAGACCGAGAGCACGGTGGGATGGAAACCGCAGAGGCGCGCGAGGGTTCCGTACCCGCTGGCGAAGTGAGCGTTCATCAGGTCTGGCTCGAGGAGGTGCAGGAGCCGCCGTAGCGCCAAGGCGTTGGCGTAGAAGCCGATGAGTGGCGGGAACGGCAGGAAGTGGACCGTAACTTCAGGGTTGAGCGGCTCCCCGTGCCGCTCGGCGCTTATTAAGTGGACCTCGTGGCCGCGGTCGGCAAGAGCGTTCGCCCACCGCACGCTGTGTATCGAGTGCCGCTTGACGAGGAGCGCGAGCCTCACGTAACGCGGCGTCTTGCGGCCGCCAACGCCACGCCGGTGATGAACCAGAAGAGAAAGCCGTTGCCGAGGTTGTTCTGGATAAGCGACACCTCGAACGCCTGATGAACCAACATGCCGAGGAAGTAGCCGGCCGCGACGCGCACCGTTAACGAATGTCGGCCCGGCCACAGGCGTGCCCAGATCACCCAGAGCAAGAACAGCAACAGGCCAAGTCCGACCAGACCGACCTGCAGCGTCACTTGCAGGTAGAGGCTATGTGCGGACCAGCTAAACGAAGTGAACGTCTCGGCCCGCGCACTTGCGCCGTATCCGAACCACGGCTGCAACCTGATCGCCTCGACCAGCTCACCCCAGAAGAGCTGCCGGCCGGAGAAGAGGTTCTTGCCGGTGAGGTCGACGGTCAGCTCTTGCAGTCGCCAGCCCCAGTCGTGTTGCGGGGCGATCAAGTAGAACCAAGTGACGACGAGCGCGCCGGTCACGGTGACCAAGTACGCGAGGTGGAACAGCAGCCGCGAACGGGCGATGATCGGCCACACGAGGTAGACGGCGATCACTCCAGCGGCCGCCAACCAGGTGGAGCGCGAGGTGGAGGCGTACAGGATCAGCACGCCGCACGCTACGAACACGCCAGCCAGGGCCCACGTGAACCGCCAACGAGGGCTGTCAAATAGGAAGAGGAGCGGCACGAACGTCAACAGCAGCGCGAACAGGCCGAGCGCGTTGGGATGCCCCATGGCCGCGCGGAAGATGCGGTCGGCGCCCGACGCCAGCCACCACGCGACGAAGATCACAAGAAGTGAGCCGAAGATCCAGAACAACGGGCGCAGCGCAGCCCGCGACCACGGCACCAAGCTGACGCCGGCCATGAACCCGAGGGCCAGCACGAGCTGTGAAAGGTTGCTGACGGCTTGGAGACCGGGGTCGACCAGCGTCGAGACCGCGTACACACTCACGAGTGGCAGCGCCGTTGCCGCGATGACGAGCAACGAGTAGGGGATAGACCGGCGGTCGCTCGACCTGGCGATCAATGCCATGATCCCACCGAAGAGCAGCGCGCCGAGCGCGACGCTGCCCGGCTCGCCAAGCAGTTCGCGGCTGTAGGTGGCGATGGGTACCATGAGGCCAAGCAACGTAATGGCGACGAGCTGCTGGTTGGGACCCGAGAGGGGCCGGATGCCGCCTGCGAACGGCCGTGTCACTCGTGCACCGCCTTCAGCGTCGACGCCACCTGCTCGGCCCGCGCTTGCCAGGTGTGGCGCTCCCTAGTTCGTTCAACCTTCCTGTAGGCGTCGACCAGTACCTCGCGATTCTGGATGAGCCGCTGAGTCAGTCGACTCACGTCCTCGCTACTCTCGACCACCCACCCAACTTCTTCGAGCTTTACGAAGGAGGCCGTCTCGGTACCACTCGTGGTGATTATCGGCAATCCGTAGGCCATCGCTTCAAAGAGCTTTACCGGCAACGTCAGGCTCAGGTATTCGTGGGGTCGCCAGAGGATCGCGACGGCGTCAGCGTTCTCGTAGAGCGGGTCCAAGTCTTGACCGCTTGCGTGTACAACCTTGACGTTGCTGGGGACATCGTAATGGTCCTCTTGGCGTGTCCATTCCTCTTGTCGACAACTGATGGTCACTTTCAAGTGCTTTGCGGCTCTAGCCGCGTCGAAGAGTGGAGTCAAATCGTAGAGCGGTGGCGTGACTCCGCCAACGTATAGGAGTCGAAAGACCCCGTCAGGTGGCCTCGATGTCTTGCGCTCGCGGGGGACCAATCCTGGGGGCAGCGATGATACCCGCGAGGGATCCCAGGTACCAGGGAGAACGGCTAGCATCTGCGTGAGCGGCAGGAACAGGTGGTCGATCGTGTGGCGAAGTTGCTTCAACTCGAACTGGTGGAACGCGTTGACGATGGTCCTCTTGGCACGCGGATAACCCGGCGTCAGCTCGGGAAATCGCCAATGGGCATCGCGGTAGAAGAGACCGACAGGAACCCCTTGCCGGCTAAGGTCGGTGAAGAACCTGTAGTCGAGAAATGGGCGTGTCGGTAGGTGATGGGGCTCCGTCAGCGGCATGGGGAGGGTGTGCGACTCGCTGTACGCGAAATCGGCAGCATGACCACTCGCGAGTCGACTCCTGATACGTGCCATCGCGCGACGGCGAGCGGCCGCTGAACCTACTACCTCCATCACCTCGTAGCCAAGCTCATGGAAGGCCTGTGCCATCATCCGCGGTCTGACGCTCGATCCGGATCGACCTTCAGCGACAAGTTGGGATGGGTGGTGGAAAATCATGTTCATGGCGACGCGCTTCAAGATACTCCGTGCTGCGCTGAACTTTGCCGCGCACGGCGCGTTACAATGCCCCGATCGGGAACCGCGAAACGTATTGGTGTTTCGATTCGCCCGGCCGCCGATTCCACAAGCTGGAGAATTGTGTCTTGAATAGAGCGCTGTGCCGATGAGGGGCCAACTCAGGTCGCTTGTCAAGAGGGGCCTTCGGAAGGTCGGCCTGTTGCGGGAGCCGCCTGATGTTCGACCCATTGATCCGTCGTACTTCCCCCTCGCCCGTCCGGACGGTGAGTCCGTCTCCAGCGTCGTCCCGGTAAGCACTGTCGCTCCGTTCCACAATTCGATTGGCGACCTGTCGACCGCACAGATCACCCAAGAGTTCCTGGCGCGGTCTGGCGTACCGTCGTACCTGACGTCCTTCTGGGATCACGACCACGAGCATCTCGTTATCGGCGGTGGTGAGATCGCGGGCGCCCCGCTTCGCGGCGCCTGGCGGTACGTGAAACCGCTGTTCCTCCCCGAGGGCCGCCATGTCCTGAACGCTGTCGGCGTGCAAGAGAATATTCGCAATCGCGATCTGGGAGTCTTGCAGGACTATCTCTACGTATCGGTTAGGGATCACGAAGGCGCTGAGATGCTACGTGCGAGTGGGAAAGTCGAAGCAGCCGTGGTGCCCTGTCCAGCCACTCTGCAGCACGGCATTCCGTTGGAACTTCTGCCTTCTCTGCCTAGGTTCGAGCGCCTGTCGGACCTCGAAGTCGGGAACTACGTTGTGGTACACAAGCACCCAACCCTACGTTCGGTGGCGCAGCAGATCGCACGATCAGGACATCAGGTCGTGGTCGTCGACATGCAGGCGCACGCGCTGCATGCCTGGGGCCGCACTGGGCTCGTGGTTCCGTCTACCCATTCACCACCTGTGATTATGGGGTTGGTCCGCTCGTCCATGGCGGTAATCACCTCGAGTCTGCATCTGGCCATTTTCGCTCTTGGTGCTTCGATCCCATTCGTCGCGATCGACACCGACGATGATCAGAGCACGAAGGTCCGGCGATACCTGAGTCGGGCCGGGGCCTCGGACTGCTTCTCCAAGCAGCCGAGCCTGGAACTGGCTCTCTCACGCCAGGCGCTCGTCGAAGAGGTGGGCGCCAAGGAACGCGAGCGAGCAAGGGATCACTTGCGGAAGGTCGTTGCCTCGCTAGTGTCAGAGGGATAGGGCGAGCGACGAGGTCAACTGAACCTCTCCGCACTACTGTCAGAGTCGAAACGATTGCTGAACCGCTTGACTGCCAAGAACAGCGTTAGGTTGGCCACTACCCCCACGACCGAGTACATCGCGATCGCATGAACTGCGCTCTCGAGCCTGACCAACCCGAACAGCAGCGCTGCGAGACGCAGGACGAGCGTGCTTGTGGAGAGAATCAGGCTGAATCGTTGCGCCGACAGCACCGGTAGCGCCTGTGCCGCCGGCCTGCTTACCATCGTAGAGAGGTGTACCAACGCCAACCACCGTGCGAACTCTCCGGCCCCCAACCACTCGCTGCCGAAGACAAGAGCGAATAGCCGCGGGCCGAAAAGTACGACCGCAAGATATGGCAAGACCCCGATCGCGAAAAGCGCCAACGTTGCCCGAGTGATCAATCGACTTATGTCTTCACCCTGCTTGGCCGCCGCCGTTATCCGTGGATAGAACACGCTCCCAACTGATGACCCGATCAGACGCGATGGCAGGCCCAACACCGATTGGCACAGCGTGTAGAGTCCCGCAGCCGCAGGGTTCACGAAGGCTGCCAAGGCGATAACCGGCAAGCTATATGACGCAGCCGTAACGAACTCCTGTGGGGCGCGGAAGAATGCGAAGTCTCGGTAGCGTTGCGCCACTTCTCGCAAGCCGGCAGGCGGAGAAGCGTCATCGGGCGGGTTCGCCGTTCCTCTCCTCCGCGCAGCAAGGGACAGTAGGCCAGCGTGTAGGAGCTTGCCAAGGGACGATACCCAGATAAGGGCGGTTCCTACCGGCTGATAGAGCCCGACCAGGACGTGAGCGAAGTTGACAGCCAGAGCTTGGAAGACACTCACCCTTCCGGTCGCCCCGAACAACCTCATCCTGATGAGCCACTGCTGCGCTACCTGTTGTGCAGACAAGAAGAATACAGTCAGGGGAACTAGGACCAAGTATGGTTGAATCACCTCGATTCCCATAGTCTTGACGATTCCAGTGCTAAAAAATAGAAGCGATACTCCTAGGACGACAGACACCACGGCGGCCACCAGGAGCGACAACTTCACCAGCTGTCCTGCGTCACGATCCATGCTCGGCAGCACGATAGCGATAGGAAAGGAGAGAGCAGCGGCTGGCGCTATCAAGTTCACGGCAGAGTTGAAAACTCCGAGCTGGCCGAAGGCGTCTGGCCCATACAAGCGCGTGATGATCGGCGCAACCAGCATCGCGATTACCTGAGCCGCTGCGGTACCAGAGGCCACTGCCACAACACCATGAACGAAGCTGCTACGCGCCAGGGTGCCCAGGTACGACCTAAGCTTCTTCATCACAAGGAATATCGCTCCACACCGCTGCATCCCCGAACGTAAGTCGCAGTATGTCATCAAGAGGGTAACCGGCTACGAGTTCGTCAGCGATAACGCCCGGGTCGCACAGCAGTATTTCCAAACAACGTCGCCGGCAAGGCGCGATATCACGTGCGCGAATGCTCAGATCTGACGCTCGGGAGAGGCAGCCAACACCGCCAACTATACTGGGGAGATGGGTTCAAGAACCTCGATAGCGCTCGCCACACATAACGGGGAGCGCTATCTACGTGAACAACTGGCAAGCTTTAAAGAGCAAACAATACTGCCTGATGAACTAATTGTATCTGACGACGCATCTGACGATGCGACGGCGCAAATCCTGAAAGATTTCGCGCTTAGCGCCCCATTCAAGCTCAGGATCTTGCCGTTCACCGACCGCTTGGGCTATGCGGGCAACTTCAATCGCGCCATGCTCGCTACAACCGGCGATCTGGTCTTCCTCTGCGATCAAGATGATGTGTGGTTTCCGACCAAGCTGGAAACCATGCTGGCCGAAGCGCGAACCCACCCCGATGCGATGGTGCTCATGAACGATGTCAGCCTCACCGATTCGTCTCTGGCCCCTGCGGGCATCACAAAGCTAGAACAGTTCCGCTCCGCAGGCATCTCAGTCGACCGGTACCTGATGGGAGCTGCGGCGGCGGTTCGTAGAGAGTTCCTGGAAGCGGTAATGCCGGTGCCCACCGGTTATCCGGCACATGATGACTGGATAATCAAGCTCGCGATAGGGATTGGTCGACGACACCTACTGCCGATTCCACTTCAGTACTACCGCATTCACGGCAGCAACACTTCACGCTTCCGCGTCAACTCTCTCCGCCGCGTGTCTCCCTTGAGCGTCTCGCGAAGCAGGCTCGATCAACTGCTTCGTGGCAAACCGCTAGAGATCGATCAGGATCGCCTGGCCCTGCTTACGCTGGAGAGCAGTGGCGCCAAGCGCGCCAGTGAGCACGCGTCGGGCCAGTTGTCCGCGGATTTCGACAGGCTGGCGCAGCGACTTTCCGAGAGGATGATCGTCATGCAGCGGCGGCTAGCCGTACGCGGCCTGCCAAGGCTCGAGCGCATAGGAAAGATCCGGGAGCTACTTAGGGAAGGTGGGTACAGCGCCTACCGGGGTTACGCTAGCGCACTACTGGACTTCCTGGCGCCAGTGGCCCCGTAGTTCGCGCCCTGGCAATCGGTCCGCTTAGCCCTTCACGCACGCGACCAAGGTCTCGGCGATCCGCCTCTGTTCATCCACCCCGAGCTGTGGCCAGATCGGCAGGCTCAAGACCTGGTACGCGAGCTCTTCAGTGACGTTCAAGCGGGGGTACTGCCCGGCGTACACCGGCAGGCGGTCCTGCGGGACCGGGTAGTAGACCATGGAGCCGATGCCGGCGTCCTTGAGTCTGGCTTGAACGTCGTCGCGGTTCACGCCGACGAGTCTGATGGTGTACTGGTGGAAGACGTGGCCGTCGGTGATCTCGGGAGTGATTATGCCGTCGATGTCCGCGAGTAGTTCGTTGTAGCGGCTGGCGACTTCGCGTCGGCCCTCGTTCCAGTTGTCGACGTGGGGGAGTTTGACCCTTAGCAACGCTGCTTGCAGCGCGTCTAAGCGGCTGTTGTAGCCGAGGATCTCGTTGTGATACTTCTTCTTGGCGCCGTGGGCGCGTAGCATCTTGGCTTGTTCGGCGAGGTGGTCGTCGTCGGTGGCGATGAGGCCGCCGTCGCCGTAGGCGCCCAGGTTCTTGCTGGGGAAGAAGGAGTAGGCGCCGGCGTGGCCGATGGTGCCGGTCTGCTTGCCTTGGTGGCGGGCGCCGAACGATTGGGCGCAGTCCTCGATGATCTTCAGGTCATGGCGCTTGGCGATAGCCATTAGTGCGTCCATCTCAACCGGGCGGCCGTAGAGGTGGACGGGCATGATGGCGCGTGTGCGTGGGGTGATGGCGGCTTCGATGAGGTTGGGGTCGAGGTTGAAGGTGTGCTCTTCGATGTCGATGAAGACGGGTTTGGCGCCGACGTTGCTTATCGATTCGGCGGTGGCGAAGAAGCTGAATGGGGTGGTTATGACTTCGTCGCCTGGTCCGATGTTCAGGGCGCGTAGGGCGATGACGAGCGCGTCGGTTCCTGAGTTGACGCCGATGGCGTGCTTGGCGCCGAGGTAGGTTGCGGCCTCTTTTTCGAATGCCAAGACCTCCGGTCCCATGATGAACTGGCCGCTCTTCATGACGCGTCTGAAGGCGGCGTTGAGTTCGTCCCACAGCGCCTCGATCTCGGGGCTGAGGTCGAGTACCGGTATCTGCCGCTGGTTGTCGCTCACCGGGTCCTTGACTATGTCGCTCGCCGTGTTGCTCACGCTAATCTCCGTACTTCGTGGTCGCTTACCTGCTGGTAGGTGTGGCCGTGGCTGTCGGTGGTGGTGTCGCTGTTGTCGAAGTCGAGGACGTCACCGCTTGCGCTCATCCAGCCGATGAGCTTGGCGGGTACGCCGGCGACCATGGCGTAGGCGGGTACGTCCTTGGTGACGACAGCGCCGGCGGCGATGAAGGCGCCTTCGTTGAGCGTCACGCCGCAGACTATGGTGGCGTTGGCGCCGATGCTGGCGCCGCGTTTGACGAGGGTGGCGGCGTAGTCGTCGCTGGTGTTGCGGGGGAACTCGCTGCGGGGCGTCTTGACGTTGGTGAAGACCATGCTTGGTCCGCAGAAGACGTGGTCCTCGAGGGTTACGCCTTCGTAGATGCTTACGTTGTTCTGGATCTTGACGTTGTCGCCGATGGTGACTTGATTGGCGACGAAGACGTTCTGGCCGAGGCTGCACTTCTGGCCGATGATCGCCTTGGGCATGACGTGACTGTAATGCCAGACCTTGGTGCCGGCGCCGATGGTGGCGCCGTCGTCGGCGTAGGCGCTGGGGTGGATGAAAGCGTCGCGGTGGATCATGGCGAGGTGGTCATCGCGGGTAGGTAATTGAATAGGTGGGTCGCCGTGTGGTGGTCACGTTTGGCTCAAGTGGCGACCGCGACGCCGGCGCCGGTCATGGGCAGGGTTATGGGTTCGCCGTTCATGATCAGCGAGCGTTGCGCGGCTTGCAGGACGCTGAGGACCTGTAGGCCGCTGTGGCCGTCGGTGAGGGCTGGTACTCGGGTGGTCATGGCGTCGAGGAAGGCTTGGCATTCGCGTGTGAGTGGCTCGTCGCCGGGGAAGTCGACGTCGAGGCCGTCGCCTTTCACGGGTACCGGTTGGCCTTGTTGGATGTCGACTCGTTGGTCGTAGAGGACTAGTTTCTTGGCGACGTCGTCGAAGCTTGCCATCTTCTTCTCGCCGACGACGACGAGGCGTTGTTCCTTGAAGGGGTTGAGCCAGGAGACGAAGATGTGGGCGCGCACGCCGTTGTCGAAGAGGAGGTTGGTGACGGTGACGTCGGCGATGTTGGGGGTGACGTAGCTGCCGCCGGTGGCGGTCACTTGGAAGGGTAGTTGGCCGGTGAGGCGGAGGATGACGGCGACGTCGTGGGGCGCGAAGCTCCAGAGGATGTTCTCTTCGCGACGGATCTTGCCGAGGCTGAGGCGGTTGGAGTAGATGTAGCGAACCTTGCCGAGGGCGCCGCCGTCGACGAGCGCGCGTAGTTTCTCGATGGCGGGGTGGTATTCGAGCACGTGGCCGACCATGAGGATGCGGTTGTGGCGTTCGGCTAGCGCGACGAGTTCGGCGCCCTGGTCGTGGGTGAGGGCCAGGGGTTTCTCGACGAAGACGTCTTTGCCGGCCAGCAGCGCGCGTTTGACGACGGCTTGGTGGGTCTCGGCGGGGGTGGCGATGACCACGCCGTTGACGTTTGCGGCAAGCGCTTCGGTGATGTCACTTACTACCTGCACGCCGGGGGCGAGTTCGCGGGCGGTGGCGCGGCCGGTTTCGGTGGCGTCGCAGACCATCGTCAACGCTCCCAGTTGGTGGAAGTTCCTGACGAGGTTCTTGCCCCAATAGCCACAACCGATGACCGCTACGTTCACGGCAGCACATTACCACCGCACCCCTACTTTCGCCGGTGACAACGTCCTGAACGAAACTCATCAACCCGCCTCTCATAAAGACAGGTACAGTAAATGCCGTTCATGTCGCGACTTAGGAACGTCGGTCTCCTGGCTGCAGGCACAGCCGTCGCGCAGCTGGTGAGCTTCGGCGTCTCGCCGATCCTCAGCCGCATCTACCAACCGGCGGAGTTCGGCTTGCTCGGCGTCTTCGTCGGCATCGCGGCCGTCGCCTCGGTGGTCGTCAGCCTGCGCCTCGACCTGGCCGTGGTGGTGCCGGAGAGCGAGAGCGACGCCATGGATGTCGTCACCGTCGGCGTGCTGGCGGTGGCCGGCATGACGGCTCTCACCACCGTTCTTATCGTGCTGTTCGGCGACGCCCTGGCCACGGCGCTTGGCGAGCCTGAGCTGACCCCGCTCTTGGCCTACCTACCTCTCTACCTCGGCGCCACCGGCGTCTTCTCGATGTTCAACTACTGGTCGACGCGCAACAGCCGCTTCGCACCCTTGGCGATCTTCGAGTCGCTGAGAGCCATAACGGTCGCGGGCATCCAGTTGGGTATGGGGCTCCTTCGCAAGGGGGTGAAGGGCCTCGTCCTCGGTCAGGTCGTCGGGCCCATCGTGTTGGTGCTTGGCATCTTGTCGGTCTCAGCCCGCCGTGAACCGGCGATGTTCCGCCGCAAGGTGAGTTTCAGCCGGGCCAAGGAGATCGTCGCGCGCTTCAGCAACTTCATCATCTACGGCACTCCTCAGGCCCTTGTCAACTCGATAAACCAGAGTTTGCCGGTGCTGGTGCTCACGGTCACGTTCAACGCCGGCATCGCCGGTTACTACCTGATGGCGCACCGGCTCATCGCCGCCCCGATATCGCTGCTCGGCCGCTCGACGCGGCAGGTGATCTATCCCCAGCTGTCACGCGCGATGGCCGCTGGCACAGCGTTTCCTACGGCGATCCGCACGACGTTCCTGCTGGCCGCCGTCACGGTGCTTCCCGTCATCCTGGTGATTCTCGCCGGACCTTCACTGTTCGCGTGGGTGCTCGGCGCCGAGTGGCGAACTTCGGGCGAGTTCGCCCGTTTTCTCGTAGTGTGGCTCGCCGTGGCGTTCATCAACATCCCGTCTGTCAGCCTCATTCCCCTGCTGGAGATGCAGCGCTGGCATGCGATCTACGAGATCTTCTACCTGATCGCGCGGTTCCTGGCGCTCGTGCTCGGCTCGAGAGGAGGCGACCCGCTGGCCGGCATCATGTGGTTCGCCATCGTCGGGATCGCCTTCAACCTGGTTCTCATCTACGTGCCGCTAAGGCGCTTGCGGAGGAGAATGGCTCACGCCGGCTAGCCGCCGCTCAGGCCGAAGAGTCGAGGCTTTCGTCAGGCGAGCCGGGCAACGCACCGAAGTTGCCGAAATGCTCAAGCTCGGCTTCGACCGCGTCGCTCAAGCGCATGACCGGTGACCAACCGGCACCCCTTATCCGCTCCGCGTCAACCAGGAAGCTGAGGTGATTCAAGACGTCCTGCTCGGCGAAGCGCACGCTCAACGCCGGCCGCAGCCGCTTGACGGCCTCGACCACGTCGAGCACGCTGGCGTTGCTCTCGACCACGTTGACGACCGCGTGGGCGGCGTCGCTCACGTGTGAGGCAGCGATAGCGTAGGAGCCGTCGCTCGCAGTGGCGTCGTCGCTCGCGGTGGCGGCGCGCAGCACCGCCGCTGCGGCGTCACTCACGTGCACGATGGGGCGTCGTTGCCGGCCGCTGCCGTACACGGTCATCGCGCGGCCGGTGCCGGCCTGGAACAACAGCCGGTTGACAAAGCCGTCGTAACGGGCGCAGGGTGCGTGGCCGTAGAGCATGCCGAGGCGTAGCACGGTGGACTCAAGCCCGCGTTCGCCCGCTCCAAGCACCGCCTGTTCGGCGGCGAGTTTAGAGCTGGCGTACGGTCCCACGGGCCTCACGGGAGCGTCTTCGTCGAACGGGCCACCCGGGCCGTAGACCGCGGTTGAGCTGGTGTAGACAAGCCTGGCGACGCCGGCCCTCAGGCACGCCTCGGCCACCGCGGCCGTGCCCCAGCTGTTCACTTGGCGCATCCAAGTGGGATGCTCGAAGCTCATCGGCGTGCGCACCACCCCGGCGAGGTGGATCACGGTGTCGACGCCGCGCAGGGCATAACGGAGCACGCCGGCATCGAGCACGTCGCCCTCGACGAACTCGTAGCGGCAGCCGCTCGGCAGGTCGACAAGCGCCCGCTCGCCACGCGTGGCGAGGTTGTCGAGGATGCGCACCGTGCGCCCGAGGAGCACGGCGGCGGCGCTGCGCAGGACCTGCGAGCCGAGGTAGCCAAGGCCGCCTGTTAGCAGGACGATATCGCCGCTCACGACGCTGGTGTCAGGAGTCCGTCGGAGCGACGTGGAGGCCGCATTCGGTCTTGGCGCTGGCCGCCCAACGGCCGGCCCGAGCGTCCTCGCCCACGGCCACCGGGCGGGTGCAAGGCGCGCAGCCGACGCTTAGGTAGCCCTTGTCGAGGAGCGGGTGCGCCGGCAGGTCGTGTTCATCGAGGTAGAGTGCGACGTCGCGGTCGGTCCAGCTGACCATCGGGCCGAGCTTGACGAGCCCGTCGCGTCGCCGCGTCACCGGCATGGCCGAGGCGCGGTTCTTGGTCTGGTCACGGCGCACGCCCGCCACCCAGGCGCCGAACTCGGCGAGGGCGTCCTCGAGCGGTTCGACCTTGTTGAGGAAGCAGCACAGGTCAGGGTCGTGGCGGTGAAGCTCGCCGTGGCTGAGCGCGAAGCCGTCGAGGCCGAGGCGCGGCGTGAGGATCTTGAGGTTGAGGCCGAGCCGCGTGGTGAGCTCGTCACGGTAAGCGAGTGTCTCGGGGAAGTGGAAGCCGGTGTCGAGGAACATCACCGGCATCGCCGGCACGGCAAGCGAGATCATGTGCAACAGCGGCGCGCTCTGCGTCTGGAACGACGAGCTGGCGGCCACCTTGCCGTCGAACGCCTCCCAGGCCCAGCGCAGCAGCGCGGCCGGCTGGGCACCGTCGAAACGGTCGTTGAGCGCGGTGAGGGCGCGGTCGTCGAGGTCGTAGCGGCGGTTCACCATCGGTTCTAACTCTACTCCGTAAGCAAGGTCTGCAGGTACCGGCCGTAGTCGTTGTTGCCGAGTCGGGCGGCCAGGGCAGCGAGCTTCTCGGCATCGATCCAGCCCTGTCCGTAGGCGATCTCCTCGGGGCAGGCGATCTTGTAGCCCTGGCGGTTCTCGAGCGTCTCCACGAAGTTTGACGCCTCCAGCAGGCTGGCGTGCGTGCCGGTGTCGAGCCAGGCCATTCCGCGGCCCAACAACTCTACGCGCAGGCGCCGGGACTGCAAGTAGATCCGGTTGAGGTCGGTGATCTCGAGCTCGCCGCGGGCCGACGGTTTCAGCTCGCGCGCCAAGTAAGGGGCGTCGGGCGGGTAGAAGTAAAGGCCGGTTACCGCGTAGCTGCTCCGCGGCCGCTCGGGCTTCTCCTCGATGCCGGTGACGGAGCCGTCGTCGTCGAAGCTGACGACACCGTAGCGGCTAGGGTCTTGCACCTTGTAGCCGAACACGGTCGCGTCCTCGGTGCGCTCGGCAGCCGCTCGCAACAGCCCCGTGAGACCGTAGCCGTGGAAGACGTTGTCGCCGAGGATGAGCGCGCTGCGGTCGCCGCCAAGGAACTCCTCGGCGATGAGAAGCGCCTGCGCCAGGCCCTCCGGCCGCGGCTGCTCGGCGTACGACAGGTTCATGCCCCACTGGCCGCCGTCGCCGAGCAGCTCCTTGAAAAGGGGCAGGTCCCGGGGCGTCGAGATCAGCAGCACGTCGCGTATGCCGGCCAGCATCAGCACGCTCAAGGGGTAGTAGACCATCGGCTTGTCGTACACCGGCAGCAGCTGCTTGCTAACTGCGACCGTAGCCGGGTACAGCCTCGTGCCGCTGCCGCCGGCGAGGACGATGCCCTTTTGGTTCATCTGCGGCTCATCGCGCAGCGGCGCCCAGTCGCTCGAGGTCGTAGCGGCCTTTGATCACGCCCTCGGTCCAGGCGCGGTTCGCGAGGTACCAGCTGACCGTGTCCTGTAGGCCGGTCGAGAACGCGACCCGGGGTCGCCAACCGAGCTCGGCCTCGATCTTCGAGGAGTCGACAGCGTAACGGAAGTCGTGACCGGGACGGTCGGCGACGAGGGTTATGAGGTCGCGATAGTCGTGCTCAGTCGGCGCCAGGCGGTTGAGGGCGCCGAGCAGTTCGCCGAGCACTTCGCGGTTGCTGCGCTCGTTGCCGCCGCCGATTAGGTACGTCTCACCCGGCCGGCCGCGCTCGGCTACGGCCAGCAGTGCGTCGGCGTGATCGTCGACGTGCAGCCAATCGCGGACGTTACTGCCGTCGCCGTAGAGGGGCACGGGGTCGCCGGCCAACGCCTTGGAGAGCGCCAGCGGCAGGAGCTTCTCCGGGAACTGGTAGGGCCCGTAATTGTTCGAGGCGTGCGTGATCAGCACCGGTAGGTCGAAGGTGTGGAAGTACGCCTCGGCGAAGTGGTCGGCGCCGGCCTTGCTGGCGCTGTACGGCGAGCGGGGGGCGAACGGCGAGCGCTCGGTGAAGGCGCCGGTAACCAGCGAACCGTAGACCTCGTCGGTAGAGACGTCGATGAGGCGGAAGGCTTGCTTGGCGTCAGCGGACAACCCGGTCAGGTGCAGCCTGGCCGTCTCGAGCAGCGCCAGGGTACCGCCGGTGTTGGTGTGTAGGAAGGCGGCCGGCCCGTCGATGGAGCGGTCGACGTGGGTCTCCGCCGCCAGGTGGAACACCGTGTCGGGCCGCTCCTCGGCGAACAGGCGCGTAAGTGCACCACGGTCGGTGACGTCGGCCTCGACGAAGCGGTGGCGCGGGTCGCCCTCGACCTCCGCCAGGCGTCCAAGGTCCCCAGCGTAGGTGAGCGCGTCGAGTGACACTACGCGGCGGGCGCCGCCCGCAACCAGGCGCCTTACCAAAGCCGAGCCGATGAACCCGGCAGCGCCGGTGACGAGTACGGTTCCTAGCTCTCTCATTCGTTCTCCCAATCAGTAAGCCCGCCGCCTCAGTCGACGGCCAGCGGCGTGAAGCCCTCGGCAACCAGGGGCAGCGCGGCGTCGCGCGGCGACGTCAGTGGACTGGCGCGGCCCAAGCGCTGCTCGAGCTCCCAATCTATCGCGAGGTCAGGGTCGTCCCAACGCACCCCGCCTTCGGCAGCGGCGGCGTGCGCGCTGTCGACCTGGTAGACGACATCGGCCAGTTCCGAGAGTGCGAGGAAGCCGTGGGCGAACCCTCGCGGTACCCACAGCTGGGCGTGAGCCTGGTCGTCGAGCACGGTCTTGACGTGCCGGCCGTAGCTGCTAGACCCTCTGCGCAGGTCGACCGCGACGTCGATGACGCTGCCGCGGGCGACGCTGACGAGCTTGCCTTGGGCGTGCGGCGCCCTTTGGAAGTGAAGCCCCCGCAATGTGCCGCGCCGCGAGCGCGAGGCGTTCATCTGCAAGAAATCGGCGTCGAGGCCGAGGGCGCGGTACTGGTCGCGGCGCCACAACTCCAAGAAGTACCCGCGGTCGTCGACGTGCACGCGCGGCGTGAACAACAACGGGCCGTCAAGGTCGAAGCCGCTCACCTGCACCCCACCGCTCACGGTGCCAGTCCCCAATCGCGCTTGAGCGCGCGCCAGCGGCTGGTGTCGAGCGACACGTCCTCGGGCAGCGCCACCGCCGCATCGACCCTTTGACCGACGCCGACGTCCGGTGCTCGCCGCCGAGCCAGGTCAAGCACGCTCTTGCGCTCGGTGGCGATGTGCAGCGTCGTGTACGGCACGTCATCACAGCGCAGCACGGCGGCCGCGATCTCGGGAGCGATGACGTCGACGTAGTCCTGTGAGGTGTAGAGGTCGGCGAAGGCCACTGGGTGCTCCCAGCGCCGCGGCCGGAAGCTGGTGCGGATGACGAGGTGAGCTCGCGCGGCCCTGGCGGCCTCCTCGGCGACCAGCTTGGTGAGCGCGTAATAGTTGCGAACCGGACCGAGAACGTCGTCTTCGGCGTAATGGCCGCGGTCACCCCAGAACACGTAGTCGGTGCTGATGTGCACAAGCCTGGCGCGGCAGCCGTCGGCCGCCGTGGCCGCGTTC
>DASROV010000288.1:0-3817 GCA_035646755.1 Trueperaceae bacterium
GTGCCGGGACCGCCGTCGAGGGCGGTGGTGAGCGTCGCCAGGCTGCTGAAGCCGCCCGTCAGTTCGCTGCTGTCGGCGCTCATCGTCGGAACGTTGCTGTTTTCGAGGCCGACGCCGTCGAAGGCAATGAAGTAGGGGCTGGTGCCGCCACTGTCGCCTGGGCCGCCGGAGACCGAGACCTCGAGGCCAGGCAGCGCATCGAGCTTCTCCTCGACCGCTGGAGCTGAGGCGTCGAAGGGAATCGGGTCGGTCGTTTCCGTGGCATGGGTGAGCGTGTAATTGCCGCCCTCGGCGTCAACCCTGAGCCGCTGGATCTCGCTCTGCAGCGGCGGCAGGTTGGTCGGACCCGAGGCGGCGATCGGCGCCCAGGCAGGCGAGGCCGCCGGGGCAGCTGATGCAACGAGGCCCGCACCCAGGCAGGCCGTCGCCAGAGAGGCGGCGAACAGTCGGCTGGGGCGGTTCATCGGGTACCTCCACGGTGGTTGTTGGCTGATCGTGCCCTGCGGCGGCAGTGCTTGGCCGCCCTGGAGTTGCGCCGCGCCGCCCGGGCGGCGCGGCGGGCCCGGTTGGCGTTGCGGCGCGTGGCCTCCGGATTGGTGGCGCGCTTGGCGCGGCGGCGCAGCGCCTTGGCGCGCCTGCTGAGCGCCCGGGCGCGGCGGGCGCGGCGCTTGCACGGATTCTTGGCCGAGTCTTCGCTGAGGTTGCCCTGCCCGACGAAGCCGGAGGTCGCGGGATTGGCCCGCTCGGGCTGGGGGCTGGAGACCGCCTGGCAGTAGACCTGGTTGGGCTCCAGCGCCACCGTGTCGTCGACCTGGCACTGCGGCGGCGGCTCGCTGAAGGGGATGCCGCCGTCGACGCGAACGTCGTAGATGTCGGAGACGAAATCCCGGTCGTGGGGCGCCAGCCGCTCGCCGCTGGCGAGGAAGATGTCCTCGCCGTCGGCGCTCATGTCCTGATAGCCCCTCATTCCGTTGACGCCGGCGTGCTCGGCAACCGCGAGGTGGGTGACCTGGCCACGCCGCCACTGGTAGACGTTGCGCTTGCCTTCCACCGCTCCGGGGGCGAGGGCATCGGGCGAGGTGAAGACGACCAGGCCGCCGTCCTCGCTGAGCGAGCGGGCGCGGTAGCCTCCTGCCTGCGGGCTGGCCAAGAGCCAGGCCGATTGGTGGTACCCCGGTTCGATGCCTTCTGCGGGAACTTCCACGGCGCTCAGCGGCAGGCCGTCGGGCCGGCAGGAGACGCAGGTGAGCTTGCCGGTGTCGGCGGAGTAGAGGTAGGAGGCGAATTTGTCGCTGCCGCCGGTCTCATAGCCGGTCAGGTTGCGCGAGGACATGAAGAGCAGGCGGCCGCCGTCGGCGCTCACGTTGGCCGCCCAGGCCTCCGCTCGGCGCATCAGGGCGGCGCCGGCCCGGTTTTCGATGCCGAGGAGATCGCCGATGTCGCCATGCTCGGCCAGCGTCGCCACGTAGGAGAGCTCACCGCCCTGCGCGAGATAGACGTTTGCCGAGCCGTCGCCGGCGACGTTGTGGGCGTAGGTGCGGCCCTTGCCGGGGATCAGCTGGCCGAGGGCGGCGAAGTAGGCGTGCGAGCCGTCGTCGTCAATCCCCACCAGGCCCTGGATCTGGGCGCCGTCGCCGGCGTCGGCCGGGATGGCGTCCGCCGAGAGGTCGGCGATCTCGCCGCTGGCGACATCGTAGGCGTAGAGGTCGCAGGCTTTCTGTTCGAGCTCGGGGTTGGAGTCAAATTCCGTTTCACCGGACCTCGGACCGCAGGCCTGGCCGGTCGGCCCGTCGCTGCCGGCCTCCGCGTCGATGCCGTAGTTGGCGCGAAAGAAGACGCGGCCGCCGTCCGCCGAGGCGGCTTCGAAGCGGGCGCCGTTGGTCGCCACGCCGGTCTCGGATTTGGATACCTCGACGACGCCGGCGCCGCCGTCCTCGCGCATGAAGACCGCCGGCGTGCCGCTGCTCGGCCCCTCGTTGGCGATCGCGGTGAAGAAGAGGCGCGAGCCATCGGGCGAGACGGCGTTCCAGCGCGCCGTGCCCTCTACTTTGACCTGGCCGCCGGGGACGGCACCGCCCAAGCCCAGCCCCAGCGAGGCGCCCACCGAGCCGTCGGGGCGCAGGCCGGCATCGCGCAGGGCGCCTTCGTCCCATTCGTAGAGGCCGCTGGCGCCGCGGATCAGCTCGTAGGGCGAGGTGAAGAAGACCTGCCGGCAATCGTCTGAGGCATCGACCTTGCGGTAGTAGCCGCCACCTGCAGGGTCGAGCGCGGGATTGAGCGGAAGCGTGTTGCTGACCAGCTCGTACTCGCCGTCGGGGCTCCAGCGGTAGAGGTTGTTGATGCCGAGTTCGACGCTGGCCGGCGGGGTGTCCTCGCTGAGCGGGTTGGCGCTTTCCAGCAGCGCGCAGCTGTTGTCCGGCGACATGAATTTGAAGGTGCTGGGAGCTTGGACGCCGAATTCATTGGAGCCGATCGCGGGAAGCAGGGATGGACCCGACACCTGAATGCTGAGCCATCCCGAGTCGGTTCGCTCGGCGCGCTGGCGCAGCCAGCCACCCGCCGTCGAGCTGTCGAGGCCGTTCAGCAGCGGATACATGAAGGAACTGCCGTCCAGGGCTGCCTGGGTGAGCTGCTGGCCGCTGAAGCGGTCGGCGATCGAAGCCGCCGGTCCCTTGTCGGCCGGGGTGACGAGCTCGTATTCGCGGTTCTGGGGCAGGCCGTTGGCGCCCAGGGTTTCGAAGGGCTGATCGGGGCCGACGGTCGTGCCTGAGGGGTTGGTCGCGACGACCCGGAAGTGGTAGCCGGCGGTCGTCTGCAGGCCGGAGAGGTTCGTCTGCACCGTGACCGGCTCGCTGCCCGCGTCGATCGAGCGCTCGCCGGCGACGGGGATGCGATTGCCGTAGGAGGCGTCGGTGCCCCACTCGAAATGGTAGGTGGTGGGCAGGCCGTTGGGGTTGATCCTGGCCTGCAGGGTGGCGCTGGTCGGGAAGACGTCAAGCGGATGCTGCTCGATCGTCGGCGGGGACGTATTGGTGGTGAACGAACTGGAGGAGGTGTTTTCGGTGCCGCCGGCGTTGGTGGCGAGCAGGCGGACCTCGTAGGTGGCGCCGCTGGCAAGGCCGGTGACCTCGAGGCTGACCGGCACAGGGGAGTCGCCGGAGCCGGCGTCCCCGCTCGGGGTGCTGGTCCAGGTGGCGGTGCCGAGCTTCCTGTACTCGAAGTGCCATTCGGTCGCAAAGCCGTTGGGGTCGACGGTGCCGGTGAAGGTGGCCGTGGTGGCGGTGACGCCTTCGACCTCGCCGATCGTCACCTCCGGGCGCGCGGGAGGGCCGAAGACCTCGACGTTTTCGGAGCCGGAGCGAGCGATGTAGACGTGGTCGGTATCGCCGTCGACGGCGACGCCTCGTATGGCGCTGCCCGGTTCGATCGTGGTGATCGGCGTCGCTTCGGAGGCGCCGGAGGCGTCATAGACGGTGACTTCTGAGGCCGAGTTGCCGCCGCCCGCGAAGACGTTGCCGGTGGCGGGGTCGACGGCGACCAGCGTCCCGAGGGGGGAGAAGGTGTATTGAGGGTCGCCCTCCGCTGCCCCTTCGCTGTGGATCTTGGCAATCCCTCCGGAGCCGACGAAATAATCTACGGCGAAGACGAAGCCCGCGGTAGAGCCGGCGCCGGCGGCAACCTGGCAGGGGGTGGACGCTTCGAAGGGGCTGTTTGGCGATTCGGTAAAGGTGGCGGGGGCCGAGGGGGTGAGCTTGTAGACGCCCTCTTCGGCTTCGAAGCTGCCGACATAGACGTTGCCGGCTGAGTCGACCGAGAC
>DASROV010000289.1:0-24673 GCA_035646755.1 Trueperaceae bacterium
ACACCGGCACCGTGCCCGTCTTGACGGCCTCGTGCGCGAACACGTAGAGGGCGGCTGACCACGACTGCCCGCCCTGCCCGAGCGGTCTTCCACTGAGGCCGTGGAACCACTCGTTGAACTCCCACTCCTCGTGTCGCCCGCGCCGGTTCATCTCGGCCAGCTTGGCCAGCTCGCGGCCGGCTTGGTCGAGGCGACCGGCCTTGACTAGAGCGGCCACGTAGACGCCGCCGATGAACGGCCACGAGCCGCCGTTGTGGTAGTGATCCGGCTGATTGAGGTTGCGTACGCGGTAGTAGGTTCGCCAGTCGGCCTCCCCTGGCCGGATCGGCGGGTAGAGCGCACGCACCGGCAGCGGTTCGGCGAGTCCGGTGGCGTCGATGTAGTCGAGGATCCTGTCGATCTTGGGCCGGTCGGCGATGCCAAGCAGGATGGCCATGAGGTTGCCGAGCGTGTCGAAACGGTCGGCGAAGTCGCGGAACGCGACGTACGGCAGGTAGAACGGCCGCTCAACTAGCTCCACCTCCATGCGCTTCACCGGGTAGAGCCACTCGCGCCGTTCACGGGCCAGGCGGTCATGGTCGGTCGGCGCCTCGGGGCCGACCCACAGCAGCGTGTCTATCTTCTGGCGCACGTCCAAGGCGGCGGCGAGCCAGTCGTCGGCGCTCGCCGCCGCCTCGCCGCCGAGCGCCCTGGCCAACTCGCTCATCGCGCGCCAACAGGCGCTGTAGAGAACGTTGTCGAAGAGCACGTTATAGCGGTTCGCCAGCAGGTCGGCCCAGTCCATTGCTTCGTGAACCTCGAGGAGTCCACACTCGTTGGAGTCCTGGTACCGCAGCCAGGTCATCGCCTTGTTCAAGTTTGGCCAGGATCTGCTCAGCAGGTCTATGTCCTTGGTCAAACAGTAGTGGTAGTGGTGGCCGAGCACGTACCACAGGTTCGAGTCGACGCAGCCGGCGTGCGCTGTGTCGAGCACGACGTCATCGGCGGCGTCGGCAGGGGCCGGTCCAACTCCTCGGGGAGTGCGCTTCTCGACGTTGTGGGGGATCTTGCCGAGCGGCGATTGGTAGCGGCCGAGCGTCTCCAGTGAGCGCCGGAACGCCTCGTGCGTGCGCGGGTCGTCGCATAGCAGCAGGCCGAGGCCGCTGAGCATGCTGTCGCGGGCCCAGACCTGACGGTAGAGCTGCTTCGCGGCCAGCAGACCCAAGTCCGAAGAGTTGGTCACCAGTAGCGCCTCGGCCCGCTCGCGGGCGGTCGCGACGAGGCCGCCGTGGTCGATGACGAGGTCGGGGACGGGCTGGTTCACTTATGAGCCCTGCTCGGTCGTCAAGGCTTCGGTCGTCATCCCGTCGGTCGCCACGGCACCGGTCGTCAAGACTTCCGTCGTTAAGACTTCCGTCGACAAGGCGTCGTGCGCCAAGGCGACCGCTCCCCATAACGGAGCGTCGTCGCCGAGCTTTGCCTTGACGATGTCGAGGCTCACCTCCGGCATGGCGTGTGCCCGTGCCGTGGTGAGGAGGACGTTCCAGAACGGCTCGCCTGACTTGATCACGCCGCCGCCGAGGACGAAGAGTTGTGGGTTGATTAGGTTGGCGGTGCTGCCAAGCGCGATGCCAAGCGCCCGCGCCCCCGCGGCCAGCGCCGCTAGCGCCACCTCGTCGCCGCGGGCGGCGGCGGCCGCCAGCTGCACGGCGGTCAACGCCCCGTCCCGAGCGAGCTCGCGGAGCACCGTACCGGTCCCCGGCCGCGCCGCCAGTACCTCGGCAGCCGCAGCCGCCATCGACGGCCCTGAAGCCAGGCGTTCGACGCAGCCCCGGCCGCCGCAGACGCAACTCGGACCTTCGGGGTCGATGGTGATGTGGCCGAACTCGCCGGCCATGCCTTCGAAGCCGCGCCACACGTCGCCGCCCAACACCCACCCGCCGCCGACCCCGGTGCTGACGGTGACGTAGAGCAGGCTGTCGACCCCACGGCCAGCACCGTAACGGTGCTCGCCAAGGGCGCCGGCGTTAGCGTCGTTGTCGATGCGGGTAGGGGCGTCGAAGGCCCGGCTAAGTTGGTCGCGAAGTGGTGTGTTCTCCCAGCCGGCGACGTGATGCGAAAGCCGCACGACGCCGCGCCCGAACTCGACGGGCCCGCCGAACGACACGCCGACGGCCGCCGGGGCTCGACCGTTAAGCAGCCTGCGGCCCAGTTCGACCATGGTCGTCTGGTCGTACCCAGCGTCGACACCGACCGGTTTCTTGACCCGCTCGAGCGCCAACCAGCCGCCGCCGTCGAGCGGTCCGCGCGAACGCCGATCGACGAGACCGGCGCTGAGCTTCGTGCCCCCGTAGTCGAGAACCAGTAGCGGCTCGTTCATGCGGAGGCGAGAGCGTGTCGTTCGAGAGCGAGGTCGATGAACGGCAGCAGCTCGCTCCCACCGCTGCGTTTGTGGTGCGCCCTGGCGCTGGCGAACGGCTCTTTCAGCCGCCTCAAGGCCGGTCCGACGTCATCTCCTGCGACTGGCGCCGCCACGAGCTCGAGCGCCCGGCGACCGGACCACAACCAGTTCTCCATGGCCTCGAGCCACGGCAACAGCTCGGCTCGCAAGGCGAGGTTACGTAGGTGGAACTTCAGGTCGTAGCAGGCTTCGTCGAGTTCGTCGAGGTTGGCCCCCAAGTCGCGGAGCGGGTGCCCGCTGGTGCCCGCAGGCGCCTCCTTGTCACTGGCGCCGCGCAGGTGATGGCAGGCAGCCACAACGAGCGGCTTCAGAAGCGGCGCCGGTTCGACGCCGAGCGCCCCGTGCAGCGAGGTCGAGGCGAACGATTCGAACGCGGCGGCCTGCTGCGCTCCCGCCACGGCGGTAAGGGCAGGGCGCCAGGCGTTATCGGGGTCGTATCCGACCGGGTCGCGGAAGTACGCACCGAAGGTGTGCAGTGCCACCTTCGAGGCCTCGGGCTGGTTCATCGGGTTCGCGGCGAAGCCCTTGGCGCAGTCGACAAGGTCAGGAGCGCGCCCCCTTAGCGGCCCGATGTGCAGCTCAGACGCCATACCGCCGTCGTTGACGGGGTAGTTGTCCCACAGGATCGGCTGGCGCCTAAGCGTGCTCGCGAACGCCCGTACCTCGAGCGCATCGATGGTGCGTGAGCAGACGTCGATGCCGGTGTAGTAGACGTCTATCTCCGGGTGCAGACGCTCGCCGAGTTCGTGCAGGTAGTCGCCGAACGGCGGCGCGCCGTGGTAGATGGTCGGGCACATCGACAGCTGGGCGTCGGCCCGCTGCTCGCGCAGCCAGGCCAGCGTGCGGTTGCAAAGGTCGGCCTGGGCGCTGGCGAAGCTGGCGAACTTGCTGCTGTCTTCTAGGTGGCGGAAGGTGGGGTTGATGTCGTCCAAGAACAGCGAGAAGCGTCGCACCCCGGCGCCGAGAAGCGCTGTGAACTTGGCCGTGATCGCCGCGAAGTCGTTCCCGGAGCCGTAGCGCACGTCGAGCCCGGGACTCAACGCGTACACGAACTCGATGCCGGCTCGAGCCGCGACGGTCACCGAGTCGCGAAAGTCCAACATGGCCTCGTCGCCGTACGGTTCACGCCAGCGCGCACGGTGCTTGCGATCGTTCTTGGGACCGTAGATGTAGGTATTGAAACCGTGCTCGCCCAGGAACCGCAACAGGTCTTCGCGCTGGGGTTGCGTGTAGGCGGCGCCATAGAACCCCTCGACCACGCCCCTGATGGCGAAGCCGTTCACCGCTTCGGTGGTGTGGAGCCTGGTGCTCATCGCGTCGCCCCGGGTAGCCGAGCGCGGCCAGCGCTCAGCAGGAACGAGGTCATCTTCTCGCGGGTCACCCGCTCGACCGCGTCTTGTGCTCTCTCGAGGTCGTCCTCGCCGAGCGCCGCGATGGCGTCGTCTCTCAACCGGCGTGTCGAGTCGAGGGCGGCCAGCATCGCGAGCTCGAGGTCGGTCGCCAGGTTCACCTTGGAGACGCCCCCGCCCGGGATGCGTATCGCCTTGACCATCGCCTCGGCGGGCACTCCCGAGCCGCCGTGCAGCACCAACGGCACGTCGGTCTGCGCGCGGATGGCGGTTAGCCGGTCGATGTCGAGGTTGACTGCGGCGCCGTCACGCACGCCGTGCATGGTGCCGATCGAGACTGCCATGGCGTCGACGCCGCTCTCGCGGGCGAAGCGGCCGGCCTCTTGTGGCTCGGTCATGGTGCTGCTATACGTCTCGTCGGTCTCCGAGAAGGCGAACGCGCCGAGCGTGCCGATCTCACCCTCGACGGACACGCCGGCGGCGTGGCCGAGCTCGACCACGGACGCCGTAAGCTCGATGTTCTGCTCAAGGGGCAGGTCGGAGGCGTCGATCATCACCGAGGTGAACGAGGAGTGAATCGCGCGGCGGATGATCGCGACGTCGTGGGTGTGGTCGAGGTGCAGCGTTACCGGAACGCCGACGCGCTCGTCGCGGAGCGCGGCGTAGAACGCCTCGGCGAAGTCCTCGACCGCAACTCCGCAGCGGAGCATGTCCTTCTGCGAGATCTGCACTATCGCCGGCGACGAGAGCGCCTGGGCGGCGCGAAGCACGGGCAGGACCATCCGCGGGTAGCGCGGCGAGAACGAGCCGACCGCGTACTCGCTCCTCTGCGCCACGGGCAGCAGGTCGGCGAGCGTTACGACGTTCGAGGGTCTTAGGGCGCTCACCACTGATCCCTCTCCTCGGTTCGCCTCGACCCTGCATCGTCAAGCACGCGAGCGACGCGCTCGACCGCGAGGCGTGGGCTGCTCAAGAACTTGTCGCGCTTCTCCTCCGTGAGGCTGGGAAGTACCCGCGCCATCGAGGCTTGCGCCAGCACCACGATGTCGTTGGCGGCGGCCAGCTCGTCCAACATCTCGGCAAGTGCGCGGTCGTGCCCTTCCCTATCGCCGGCCGCCAGGAGGTCGAACGCGTCGTTGGCCACGCGCGCGTCGAACACGGCGCCGGTACCGGCCGCTTCGGCCTTGCGCCGGAGCATGGCGAGCGTTGGGGCCAGCGTCGTCTGCCGTGTGGCGGCCACTCCGATGCGCGTGCCGCGCCTGATCGCCTCGTCGGTCATGGCGTCGTCGATGCGCACGACGGGAACCGATACCTTCTCGCGCATGGCGGCGACGACTTCGCCGACCGATGAGCAGGCGTTGAGGATCACGTCGGCACCGACCTGTGCGGCGAACCCGGCGTAGCTGAGCAGGCGCTGCTCGACCTCGCTTACGTCTCCGCCGTTGCGGGCGAGCTGCGGCAGTATCGAGTCGTCGACGAAGTTGATGACGTCGGCGGCCGGTAGCAACTCAGCTACCAGCGCCTTGATCGGGTCGACGGTAAGTGGTGAGGTGTGAATCACAGCCACGGTTACCTTGTCGTCGATCTTCCTTTTGCCGCTGAGTCGGTCGCGGGTCACGAGACCGCCTCCGCTTCCGGGTCCTCTCCCTGAGTCCCGGGGATTATCTCATCCTCGAACGGCGCGAGTGGCGAGCTGTGCGGCGCGGCACCAGGCGCTCGGCCCCAGATGCGGCGGATGAGCTCGTAGTCCTCGTCGAGCAGGGGCTCGCCACTGGTGTCGATGTGGCTCGAGTAGTACAACGAGGGCACCCCAAGCTCGAGCTGCAGCCCGATGTACTCGCGCCAGGAGCTGCGGTCCGGGATCGGCCAGTTGTCGGTGTCGATAAGCGCGTGAGGGCAGGCGATCCGCGCCACGTGCGCTCGGTGGCGCATGGCGGCGTTGACGTCAGAGCCCTTGTTGATGTCGTTCAAACGGATCATGTCCAACTGGTCAGCCAGGTAGGGGTGCGGCGTGTGCGTCATGACGAGCGCGTCGGGTTTCACCGCCTTGGCCTCAGAGTAGAGGATGCTCAGGTAGAGGCGCATCAACTCCAGACCCCAGACGTCGCCGTTGAGCGTAAGGCCAGGGCCGCTCGGCATGCGTGCGGTGAAGTCGAGTTTGAAGCCGTCGGCGTCGTAGCCATCGGCAGCGAGCATGTTCCTTACTGCGGCGCGCAAGCGACGTTCGAAGGCTGGGTTGGTAGGGTCACAAGCGACCTTCACGCCCACGGCGTTGGTCACGCATTCCTCGACAGGCAGGCCCTCGGGGTCCCAGGCCTTGAGCCACAGCAGCACCTTGCGGCCAGTCTCGTGCTGTTCGGCGATGAAGCCGTTGAGATCGGGCCACTTCGCCTCGTCGACGAGGTTCTCGCCGTAGGTCGCCTGCCACTTGTCATCGATCACCAGCACACCTGGCGAGATGCCCTGCTCGGCCAAGGTCGCGAGGAACGTCCGGTAGTTCGGTTCGGTGGCGAGCGCCGGGGCGTGCCCGCCGGTCACCGCCGCCAGGTGACTCTGCGAGCCCCAGCCGCAGAAGATCGGCCAACACCACCAGAGCGCTTGCAGCCGGGCGTGCGGGTCGGGGACCAACGCTCGCGACTTGAAGCTCTTGACGTGAGCCTCGAGCACCTCGTACGGTCCCGCGCCGAACTGTATGGCGAGGTCAGGAAGGCGATAGACACCGTCAACGCCGGTGCGGCCATCGAAACCGAGCGAGAGGTGGAAGGCGCCTCGCTGCCCGACGTAGCGAAGGTCGTTGTAGCGGTTGGCGCCGGGGGCGGCCTCGACGCCGAAGCCCAGCCAACCTTGCGACCATTCGAAAGCCAGGCAATACGGTGGGGGCGTGAAGAACCAGCCGTCCTTGCCAGGCAGCGGAACCCCGGTGGCGTCGATAAGCGACCCGGAGGACGCCGGGAAGTACTGTTCCTCGGCGACCATCGGCTCGGGGTTGAACCCCTTCGACAGTCTCGTTCCAGACCAGAAGTAGCCTGTCCCCCAGCGTGGCTGTCCCGAGTAGTTGCCGCCGAAGTAGTGGACGTCGGTGAGCTGGCCATGCCCATCGACTTCGGTCTCGAAGCACAGAGAGGCAACGGTGCAGCGGATGCGGTAGGTCTTGCGGCGCCAGACCGAGCTCGTCGCCTCCAGCGTGAAGACCGTCTCATGACCGGCGGTCCGCTTCGTGAACTCGCCGACGCCGGTGGTGTCGTCGAGCGCCCGGTTGGTATTGATGCTCGCTGGCACGAACAGGTCGAGCAGAAGTTCGCCGGTCGGGGAGAACAGTCGTACGTACGGCCTATCGGCCGCGCATTCAAGTGAGTAGTTCGAGCAACGGTAATGCAAAGGCTTTCCTTCGGAGGTGGTTGACATGGAGGTTACCGAGCCTGGGCGCTACCTGCCACCCATGCCGGTGATACTTATCCCCTCTATGAAGTAGCGTTGGAACGCCAGGAAGACGACGAGGACGGGCAACATTACGAGCAGACTCACGGCCATCAACCAGTTCCAGGCGGGCGCGCCGCCCGCAGCGAACTCGAACTGACGCAGGCCGAGCTGCAAGGTATAGAGGCGCTCGCTCTGGAGGTAGATGAGCGGGCCCATGAAGTCCTGCCAAGCGCCCTGGAAACTGAAGATGGCGATAGTCGCGAGCGCCGGCTTGGACAACGGCATCACGATGTTCCAGAAGATGTTGAGCTCCGAGGCGCCGTCGATCTTCGCGCTCTCGGAGAGCTCCATCGGCACCCCGCGCATGAACTGCCTCAGTAGGAAGATGTAGAACGCGCTGCCCGTGAAGGCGGGCACTATCAACGGCAGGAACGTGTTGACCCAGCTCGCTGAGCCTTGGAAGCCGAAGGCGGGTAGACGGGCGAAGATGATGAACTGCGGGATCATCAAGACCACGCCAGGCATCATCATCGTCGCGAGCACGATGCCGAAGAGAAAATCTCGACCGGGCCATTTCAAGCGTGCGAAAGCGTACGCGACCATGGCCGAGGAAAGCACCATGCCGATCACCGAGAACACGGTGATGACTACCGAGTTGAAGGCCCAGCGGAACCACATGCCGTACGACAGGGCGTAGGAGAAATTCTCCCAGGCGAAATGCTGGGGGATCCAGTTGTTGCGCATCAGCTCGGCTGGTTCCTTCAGCGCCGTCGAAATCATCCAGAACAGTGGGACGAGGAAGAGAACCGAGATGCTGACGAGCCCGAGCCAGGCCACGAAGTGCCAGAAGGAGGCGAAGGGGCTGTAGCCGCGACGCATCAGCGGCCATCCGTCTCGTAGTACACCCAGCGCTTGGCAAGCAGTAGCTGGACGAGCGTCACTGCCATGATGATGAGGAACAAGATCCAAGCAAGCGCCGAGGCGTAGCCCATCTGCAGGCCGCCGGCGCCGACCTTGCCGAACGCCCGGTTATATAGGTAGAAGACGTAGAACAACAGCGACTGCCCCGGTCCGCCGAGCGCGATGTCCCGGCCCGCCGCGCCGGCGATGATGAACGCTGTCTCGAAGATCTGGAAGGTGCCGATGATGCTGGTGACGACGAGGAAGAACGTTGTCGGCGACAGCATCGGCAGCGTTATGTAGCGGGTCTTGGCCCAGCCGGTGGCGCCGTCGATCTCGGCCGCCTCGTAGAGCGACTTGGGTATCCCCTTGAGGCTCGCCAAGTAGATGAGCACCTGCGCACCGATCCACCACGAGCTCATCACCACCAGCCCCGGCTTGGTCCAGGCGGGATCGGTGAACCAGGCCGGCCCACGCACGCCGATTAGCTCGAGCCCGGCGTTGAACAGCCCGTTAGGGGCGAGGATCCATTGCCACAGGAAGATGGCCGCGACGCCCGAGAGCACGTTGGGCAGGTAAACGATGGTGCGGAAGCCGCGTTCGCCCGGCAGGTTGAGGTTGAGCAAGATAGCGATGGTGAGGGCGGCGACGATGACGATCGGCGTCTTGACTATCACCATCCAGAAGGTGTTCTCTAGCGCCTTGAGGAACATAGAGTCGTTGAAGATGATGTTCTCGTAGTTGCGAAGACCCAACCAGCGTGGCTCGCCGATGATGTTGTAGCGCGTGAAGCTGGTGTAGAGCGAGTACAGCATCGGCCACAGGGTGAAGACCGCGAAGCCGATGAGCCACGGCAATGCGAAAAGATAACCGGTGAGCCCCTGGTTGAACCGGCGCCGTGAGAACTTCCGGCGCGCCTTGGGGGCGACGGTGAGTACCGGCTGGCTTTCGGTTACGCGAGTGGCCACAGTGACGGTTCCTCGTGGGCTGAAGCGCGAGGTTTTGCGGGGGTGGGTGATGCGCCCACCCCCGCAACGGCTGTCAGCGGTTCTGTTCGATCGTCCTGTCGATCTCTTGCTGCGCCTCCGAGAGAGCTTCCTCGATGGTCGTCGCATCGGTCCAGACGGACTCGAGCCGCGAGTTCAACTGCTCGATCCAGTTGGAGTACGCGGGCACGAAGGGCACCAGCTTGCCGACCTCCATGGCGTCGATGAAGAAGCCCCAGGCGGGATCGGCCATCAGGACAGGGTCGCGAGCAGCCGCGATATCGCTCGGGATCGAGTAGGTGTCGCGGGCCCATGAGACCTGACCGGGACGGCTGGCGGCGCACTTGATGAACTCCCAGGCAGCCTCGGGGTTCTCAGCGCCCGAAGGGATCGAAAGGGTGAAACCGCCGCTCCAGGTGGCCGGCTCGACCTCGTACGGGGGCAGGCTCACGCCCCAGTCCATGTTCGGCGTGCTGCCGTCAGCGAGGTTGGCCTTCGGCCGGTAGAAGTTGAGGATCGAGTTGTAGCCCGCGGTGTCTACCTTCATCACCACGCCGCCTGCCATGAACGCGTCGTTGGGAGCGGCGCCGTACTGAGCAAGGAATCGCTGCACTTCGGACCAGCCGCCGTAACGGTCGATCCAGCGCTTCATCCACTCCAGGGTCTCGGCGACTGCCGGATCGTCGACGACGGGCTGACCGTCGACCACGAACTCATGGCCGTTGGCCATCGCCCAGAGGTCGACACCGACGTTGCCATAAAGCGGGAAGAAGGCGATGCGCTCGAAGGTGCCGTCCTCGTTCTTGACGTCAAGAGCGTCGGCCGCGGCCCACAGCTCTTCCCAGGTGGCAGGCGGGTTCTCTGGATCGAGGCCGGCCTCCTCCAGGACGTTCTTGTTGTAGAACAGCACGCGCACGTCGGTCTCGAACGGAAGCCCGTAGCTCTCGCCTTCGTAGAGCGTCTGCTGCCAGGTGAAGTCCCAGAAAGCCGAGCTCTGGATGTTGTCGGCTTCGACCATGTCGCCAAGGCTCTGGTAGATTCCGTCGGCGGCGTCGCGCGGGAGCTGCAGGCGGTCGGCGACGATGACGTCAGGCATGCCGGAGCGCGCCGCCACGGCGGCGATGTTGGCGGTCCAGATGTCACCCCACGGCTTGAACGTCTCAGTAACGGTGATGTTGGGCAGCTCTGCCTGGCACTGGGCAACCACGCGGCGGATGGCGTTGCGCCTCACCGGGGAGCCCCAGAAGTGCCAGAACTCGACGTCGCCCGAGACTTCGGGGTTGAGGGGTATCTCCCCTTGCTGCGCACTGCCGACGGACAGCGTGGACAGGGCCAACAGCCCTGCGGCCAGCGCCATGAGCGACCGCCGCCATGTCAACTTGCGAACCGTACCGATCATCTACTACCTCCTGGGAATCGTCGTGCCTGGTGGTGCTCGGATCACGCTCGAGCCCGGTCGTCCGGGCCGCTGCCGAGGATCAGAGGCTCGCCTCGCGGCGAGACGTCGCTTACCCGCTACCTCCTTCGCTTGTCATGTCGCCGCTGATAACCACCTCTACCCCACTGGCCTCGAGGCGGATATGCCAGTCGCCCGGTAGGCCCTCATCGGAAACGAGCAGGTGAACGGCGCCCAACGGAGCGACGCTCGCCTTGGCGACGCGTTCGAACTTGCTCGCGTCGGCCACCACCACCGCCTTCTTCGCCACGCGGATGCAGTGGCGTAGAGCGAGCGCCTCGTCCTCTTCGGTGACGGTGTAGCCAGAGTCGGCATCGATGCCGCTTACGCCGATGAAGCTGATGTCGGCGAAGAGGCGAGCGAGATTGAGTTCGGTCCAGTCGCCGACCGTGAGTTCGGCTTCCGAACGGTAGCGGCCACCGGTCAACAAGACTTCGGTCTCGCGACTGGCGATGGCGCGCGCGACGGCCAAGCTGTTGGTAACTAGCGTTATCGACATTCCGTCGATGCCATGCGCCACCGCCTCGGTGGTAGTGCCAGGCCCGAGGACCACGGTCATGCCCGGCTTCACCAGGCGCGCAGCGGTCGCGGCGATGCTGAGCTTCTCTTCACGATTCGCCAGGGTGCGATCACGGAACGAGGCGCCATCCCAGTTGATGAGGGAACCGCCGCCGTGGCTCTTGATGATGAGACCGAGGACCTCGAGTTCTTGGAGGTCGCGGCGGATCGTCTGGTCCGAGACGTTGAAGCGCCTGGCCAGCTCCATGGTCCTCGCCGACCCCTGCTGGTGCAGAAGGCTCAAGATGTGCTGGCGACGCTCCTCAGCGAGCATGCCGTCCTCCCCTCAGGTTTGTGATGTTGCGACGCTATCACATGCGATTCTCAGTTTCAACTCATTTCAACAGAAGTGATCGTCACCATGCCATTAATTGTTGTTATGCGTTGAGAAGCGGTTGAGAAGCGGTTGAAACGCCGGCGACAACTGCCTACCTCAGGGGCGGCCGCTATGTATTCTGGTCAGCTATGAACCGGCTCATGAGTGAAGCTCAAGAAGATGAGCGCGCTGCCTCCGCCCGAGCGACTCGAGCGGGCGCCGGGGTGCTGAACGTCGGCATCATCGGAGCAGGCAACATCAGCGACTTCTATCTGCGCATCGGTAGGGGATTTAGCAACTTCGCTTTCACGGCGATAGCCGATCTTGACACCGAGCGAGCTGCCGCCAAGGCCGAGGCGCACGGCGTGCAGGCGACGACGGTCACCGAACTGCTCGCCGACGACGCTATCGACGTCGTCGTGAACCTCACCGTCCCGGCGGCTCACGCGGCAGTTAGCCGTGCGGTACTAGGGGCGGGCAAGCACGTCTACAGCGAGAAGCCTCTGGCCACCAGCCGCGAGGACGGCAAGGCGATCCTGGCGCTCGCGGCAGCGCGGGGCCTGCTGGTCGGATGCGCTCCCGATACGTTCCTCGGCGCCGGACTGCAGGCGGCGCGCGCGGCCATCGACGCGGGACTCATCGGTGAGCCGATCGCGGCCAGCGCGTTCATGATGAGCAGCGGCCCCGACCAGTGGCACCCTGACCCGGCGTTCTTCTTCGCTCCGGGCGCCGGCCCACTTTTCGATATGGGCCCCTACTACCTGACTGCGCTCATCAACCTCTTCGGACCTGTCTCCCAGGTGTCAGGCTCGGCGGTGATCGGCCGCCGCACGAGGCCGATCATGAGCGCGCCCCGCAAAGGTCAGCTGTTGGCAGTCGAGACGCCGACTCACGTCAGCGCCCAGCTCGAGTTCGCCAGCGGCAAGGTAGTGACGCTGCTCACCAGCTTCGATTGCCCGGCTTCGGAGCTGCCAAAGTGCGAGGTTTACGGCACCGAGGCGACGTTGAGCCTGCCCGATCCGAACACCTTCGGCGGCTCACTGAAGCTGCGGCGGACGGCCGACAAGGAGTGGCAAACGCTGCCCCTCAGCGGGCCCTACACCGAGAACAGCCGCGGGCTCGGGCTCGCCGACATGGTCGACGCCCTAGCGGCGGGTCGGCGGCAGCGGGCCGGCGGCGAGCTCGCGTTCCACGTGCTCGACACGATGGTGAGCATCCTCGAGGCGTCCGAAACGCGGGCGTGGCAGACGCTAGCCAGCTCCTGCGAGCGCCCGGCGGCGTTGGCGCCGGGGACAAGGTACTGAAGCCTACAGCCGCCGGGCTCGCGCTTGTTCTTCTACGCGCGCCGAGCGTAGAGCTAGATCGCGGGCGACACCGTGGGCAAGATCAGAGGCGGGGTCGTAGGCGACCCTGAAGCCCACGTGGCCGATGCTGCTATCGTCGGTGCTCGAAGAGCGAGCCGAAAGGCGGTAGCGGTTGCAGTACGAGGCGTGGCAGAGGTGGGAGCCGCCCTTCATCACGCGGGGGACATTCACTTCGCCGTCGCGTGGCTCTTCCCAAGGGTCAGCGCACCACTCCCAGACGTTACCGACGACGTTGTATAGCCCGAACCCGTTCGGCTCGAAGCTTCGTGCCGGGGCGGTACCGTGATAGCCGTCGCGCGCGTGGTCATGGTCGGGGAACGAGCCTTGCCAGACGTTGCAGCGGTGGCGCTTGCCGTCGACCAACCGGTCACCCCACGGGAAGCGCTTTTGATCGAGGCCGCCCCGCGCGGCGTACTCCCACTCGGCCTCGCGCGGGAGGCGGCCACCGGCCCAGCGAGCGAAGGCGGCCGCGTCGTGCCACGACATGTGGACGACGGGGTGGTCGCGGCGATCGTCGAGGTCGGAGCGCGGTCCGAAGGGGTGACTCCAGTCGGCTCCAGGCACCACGCGCCACCACGGCGCGGCGGCCACGGTGCGGGTCGGTGGGTGGTCAGCGGACAAGAAGCTCTTGAACACGAACGACCAGCCGAAGCGCTCAGCCTCAGTAACGTAGCCGGTGTCGGCGACGAACTCAGCGAAGCGGTAATTGGTGACAGCGCAGCTATCGATGCCGAAGGCAGCGACCTCGACCTCCCTTACCGGCCCCTCGCGATCGGCTGGGAACGTGCGGTCGTCGCTGCCCATGCGAAAGCAACCGCCGGGGAGCGCGACGATCGCGGCGGTAGCGTTGGAAAGCGCGACGGTCGTGGCGGCGGTCCGGTCTACGGTCCCGGCGACGTCCACGCGCCGCTCAGGGAGGCTCGCGTCGCGGCCGTCCGCGGTGCCGCCGGCGCGAGCGCCGACTTCGCCTCGGCCTACGCGGTTCGCACCCCGACCAGGAGCGCAACAGCTACTCCCGGTCTCGCCGGCCCGCTCGGAAGGTAGGATCGCGCCGTTGGACACTTACTACCACCCTACCTGGCCAATTGAGCCGCCGAAAGTGGTGTGTGTCGGCCTGAGCACGCTCGACCACCTGTGGCGCGTCGAGAGGTTCCCGCCGACGGGTTCGAGGACGCCGGCGCGCGCCTACGACTCGAGCGGGGGCGGGCCGGCCGCCACAGCAGCAGTGGCCGCGGCCCGACTGGGGGCGCACGTGAGGCTGTGGTCGAACCTCGGTGACGACGGCGCGGGGAACGCAGCAGCGACCGAGCTGGCGGGCCTCGGCGTCGACATCAGTGAGGTAAGGCGGCTGCAGGGCGGCAGGACTGCAGTCAGCGCGGTGATCGTCAACGCCGACGGTGAGCGGCACATCTTTCCGTACTTCGGGGACTCGCTGCGCGAGGCGGCGCTCGAGGACTTCGACGCCGGCTGGTTGGCGGGTGCCGGCTCAGTTCTCGTCGACTTGCGCATCCCCGGCCTCACCGCACAGGCGCTCGAAGCCGCCCATGCGGCCGGGGTGCCGAGCGTAGGCGACGTCTCCAACACCAGGCACTTGGAGCTCACCGGCCCGCTCGATCACCTTATCGCCTCCCGGGAGTGCGCGGCCGCGGTGCTTGGGCGCGACGATCCGCCGGCAGCCCTGGCCGCGTTGCGGCAACGGCCCGACCAGGTGGTCGGCGTCACGCTCGGCGAGCACGGCCTGATCATCGACGACGGCTCGGGCGCACGGACCGTGCCGGCGTTCGCCGTAGACGCACTCGACACCACTGGCGCCGGCGACGTGTTCCACGGCGCCTACGCCTTCGGGGTGGCCTGTGGTTGGCCGCCGCATCACTGCGGGCGAGTGGCGGCAGCGGCCGCGGCGCTCGCCTGCACGGGCATCGGGCGCAGCGCGATTCCCGACGCGGCGGCGGTGCGGGCTCTTCTCGATGACAACGCCTAGCGCAGCCCACCCACGCCTACTCGCTGCCGGACGTCGGCACCGCGGTGGTCGAGCGCCCGCCGCGATTACATATTGGCGCTGCTACGCAGCGACGCTCGCCTCAGTCGACTGCGACGGCGGTAGGGACGATTAGCGCAGCGGAAGGGCGTCCGCTTTACACGCGGAGAGTCCGGGGTTCGAATCTCTCATCGCGTTCAAGCAAGGCACGATGGACCCGCCGGATCCGACGCGCGCCGTCGCCATCGAAGGCTCTCTGACGGTAGAGCGGCTCGCTCAAGAGGTCAGGTAGGCGCCACCTTCCTACTCCGGCCACTCCCGCACCAAGCGACGCGCTTCCGGATCGATCCTCTCGAGCGCCTGAAGGATGTCGTCGTCGCTCATATCCGGGCGATTCAAGGTCTGGTAGTACGACCGCAGGCCGTCACGTCCTACGCGCTGCCAGATGCGCTTCGCTCCCATTATGAGCAGGAACTGGTACCAGCAGTAGAGGACGGCACCGTTCTGAAACTCCAACGAGCGGTACATATCATCCAACGCTCGCACTGGCGTCTCGCTGCGGGGAACGCGGCCCGCTCCTAGACAGATCGTTTCCAGCGTCTGCAGTTCGCTCGGTTCGACTTCGGCCAAATACCCGTAGAGCGCGAGATTGGCGAAGAGTTCGCTCACCCATTGGCGCGGGAAGTAGCGGTCGGGCGCGGCGCCGTCGAGTTCGGCCGGGCCATGCTCACCCTGGAACAGATGCGCTAGCTCATGGACCACGATCAGGTCGGGAAAGCAGGCGGAGAACCCGTCTGCGTCCCCGTAAGCGCCGCGAACATCTGCTTGCCCCTCCGGGTCGAGGTGCGTCCATATGAAGGCGTACACGTCGCGCCAGAATCCCCCTGGCTCTGCTCCCATGACCATCTTCCAATGCAGGTCGCCGACGCTTCCATCGTCCATGCGGTCCACGTGGGGCAACCCGTATATGGGTAGTTCGGTGACGCCAGGCCACTCCCCGGGACCGACGACGAAGGCCGCCGGGGTGGGGGCCGGACCGAGGATCCCCGTCAACCAGGCTATGGCGCGCTCGGCGCGCTCGCCGACAGCGCGCGCCCGTGCTTCGGCGCCAGGACTGGCGTAGAGGGGAAAGTTGAACCCCTCGATCGCTACGAGTCTCGATAAGTCGATAGCGCCCATTTAGATCTCCCCCTAACTACCTTTTGCTCGTGCCTGTCGTCACGGACGCACGCTCAGGGCCGGTTCGGCACGGGCGACACGGTGGTTCGATAGCCTTGCCAAGGCGTTGCCGTCGCTGCCCGCGAGGGTAACAGCGTCGGCAATGGCTGGTCAATGTTCGTCTTTTGCGCCTCGTTGGGCGGTAGTACTCGTAGCGCCGGCGGCGGAGGCGCCACCGAGCCCGAGTCGTCGGCGCCGGTATAGAGCCGACCTGGCTGGGTCAATGACATAATGGTGTTGTTGTCGTGGCCGGCCGAGCCGTGCTCGACGACCAGTAAGGGCGATTAGCTCAGCGGAAGAGCGTCCGCTTTACACGCGGAGGGTCGGGGGTTCGAACCCCTCATCGCCCACCAAAGCCCACCGTCGTCGAGCCGCGAAGCTCCACGAACCTAGCGCTCGTCCGCGTGGTAGTCCGCGGCCGAGATGAACTTCAGGGCCGCAGGCAAGATCCGGGCCTCCAGCGGAGTCTCGCCCACGACGTCACCGTCAACCTGGACCGGAAGCGGCGGCGTCGCTTCGATCCTGATGAGCGTGGCCGTCTCTAGTTCCGCCCGCGAAGCCCGTTTGTTGACAAGACGCAGCAGCTGACCGAGAGAGGCGAGTAGGCCGGGCGAGCGCATCACGGTCACCTTCAGCTGGCCGTCGTGCGGACGGGCGTCGGGCCCGACCCGCATGCCGAGCAGGTCGAACCTAGTGGCGTTGAGCACGGTGACCGTGTGCGCCCTCAAACCTGTCCGGCGGTCGTCAAGAGACATGGTTACGTCGTGGTTCTTGGACTTCCTGAGGTTGGCGAGGGTCGCTTTGAGGTAGGCGAGGGCGCCCAGTCGTGCCTTCTCATCGGCGTCGGCGTCGCGGTTGATCTCGGCGTCGAGGCCGGCCCCGAAGAACAGCAGTGAGATCGTGTCGTGCGAGACGACCTCGGCGACGTCAACGTCGACAAGCCGGCCAGTTGCCAGCGCGGCGAGCGTCTCGGCCGGCTCGAGCGGCAGCCCTAGCACGCGCGCCATGCCGTTGCCGGTACCGAGCGGGATGATCCCGATGATCGCGCCGGCACCCGAGCGCAGCACGCCATGAGCCACCGCCGTCACGGTGCCGTCGCCGCCGCCGGCGACGACGACGTCGTAGCCCTCCTCGCCGGCCCCCTCCGCCCAGGTGAAGGCGTCCTCCGGTCCCTCGGTAACCCTCACGTCGACCTCACTGGCGCCGGTTGCACGTAGGTCGTTACCAAGCGACTGGACCAGCCCCTCGGCCTCACCCTTGCCGCTCGACGGGTTGAGGATGGCGAGCACTCGCTTGCCTGTGAACATCGCCAGTAAGCGTAGTCCGACCAGCCATGAGACTGGGCGGTACTCGCGCCTCCCGGCCGGCGAGGCTGTGTCGCCCTAATCGGTCGAGGTTTGTCGCTCTGAGATCATGTCGAGGAACTCGTCGGCGATCTTGGGGTCGAAGTGGCTGCCTGCCCCGGCGCGGATGTGGGCGAGCGCGCGCTCCGCGGTCCAGGCCCGCCGATACGGCCTATCGGAGATCAGCGCGTCGTAGACGTCGACTACCGCGAACAGGCGAGCCGTCAAGGGTATCTGCTCGCCCTTCAGCCCGCGTGGGTAGCCCTCCCCGTCCCAGCGCTCGTGATGCGCGTAGGGGATGTCGAGTGCGGGACGCAGGAACGGGATCGACGACAGGAGTTGGTTGGCGAACGTCGTGTGCTGTCTCATGATCTGCCACTCGTCGGCGTCCAGCTTGCCCGGCTTGAGGAGAATCGCGTCGGGTACCCCCATCTTGCCGATGTCGTGCAGCAACGAGCCGCGCCTTACCTGCACCAGCTGGTCACCGGTAAGGCCGAACCGCGCCGCCAACTGGACACTTAGCTCGGTAACGCGGCGGCTGTGGCCCTCGGTCTCCTCGTCCTTGAGGTCGAGTGCCCGCGACAGGCTTTCGATGGTCATGTCGTACGCCTGCCGCAGCTCGATGTTCGAGCGCTCGAGGCCCTCGAACAACGACGAGCTGTCAAGGGCGATCGCCGCCTGGACCGAGAGCGCGTCGAGGAAGTCGTGCCAGTCGTCCTGCGTCGGAAGCGAGGCGGTGTCGAAAAGCTCGAGCACGCCTTGCAGCCGCCCCTTGGCGACGAGCGGCACCGCCATGTATCCGTGGAAGGGCGTCTCGCCGGCGGCCGCACCGGGTTCAACGACGTCGGCCAGGGCGGCTTGACCGTCGAGCGTTACCGTCTCCCTCTCCAGGGCCGCTTGACCGGCGGGCCCCTCGCCCAGGCGCAACCGCAACGACCGCGGGCGGATGCTGCCGAAGCCTTGGCCGGCGCCGAAACGAAGGGTCTTGTCGACCTGGTCATGAAGCAGGATGCGGGCCGCCGGCACGCCGAGCCGGCCGCGAACCTGATCGAGCACCACGCTCAACGTGAGGTCGAGATCGAGGCTGCCGATTATCGCCATGTCGATCTCACGCAAGGCGACCAACCGCTCGAGGCGACGGGCGAGCTCCTCGTTGAGGGTCTCGATGCGGGCGTGGGCGCTATCGATCTCCGAGCGGTCTATTCCGACGCAGACGATGTATTCATCACCACCAAGCGCCGCGCGCGTGCCGCTGAGAAAGTACGGCGTGGTGCTGCCATCCTTGGCGAGGACGCGCACTATCGCGGAGTCGTGGCCCCGCTCGAGGACCGTCTCGAGCCGCGACGCGACCGCGGGCTTATCGCCTGACTCGAACATCGCCAGGGGCGGAAGCTCGCCGATCTCCTCGTCGCTGTAGCCGGTAACGCGTTGGAACTCGGCGTTCCACCGTATGAGCGAGCCCGTGGCGTCTCGCACGTAGAACAGCCCAGGAAGGCTCTCCACGACCGCGTCGCTGAACTCCTTCTCCTTGCGGAGCTCGTGCTCGGCGCGTATCCGCTCGCTTAGCAGGGCCTTCAACGTCGCCTGGTAGCGGTAGCCGAAGCGGTCGAGAAGGAACGCCAGCGTGGCGAACACCAGGTTGAACTGCAACGCCACCATGAGGGCGTTGCCGCCGACGATCTCCGCCGCGCCGGCCGCTGCAGGCGCGGCGTGTATGAAGGCGGCAGCGAGCACTACCGCCATGCTCACGCCGGCTATCACCGCAAGGCCGAGGCGGTCGAGCAGCAGTCCCGCCATCACCAGAGGCAGGAAGAAGAGCAGTAGCACGGCACCGTTGCCGTCGATGCCGATCGCCAGGACGGGAATCGCGGCGGCCGTCAGCAGCAGACCGGCGGTTAGCAGCGTGGCGGCGAGCATCCGGCCCCTGCGGTTCAACCACATCGACACGAGCACCGTGCCGATGAGCAACACATTGGGTAGCAGTGCCCTCGGCGTGAATATCGCGCTTCCTAGCAGCACAGCGTTGACAACGAAGGTGATGAGGCCGATCGCCAGGCTCACCCACAGGGCGGCATTGACGACCGCGCTGCGCTGCCTTTGGAGCGCCGCGAGGACCTCTCTTGCGTCGGAGTCGGAGTCCACGCTCAACTGGCTACTGGTCCAGCGCGCGGCGCCGGACTCCTTGGCGGGCAACTGAAGTTAGGTCGCGGCGTCGTATAACGATTGCAAGAAGCGTGCCATGAGGCATCGTGTGAGATGTCGCCACCCCCGAGCTGGAGTCTTCCCCCTCCCGATTACACAACCGCCGCTGGCGTCCGAAGGTGAGATAGGGCACGCAGCTTGGTAGCCGCGGCGTGGCTGTTCAACGTCCGGCCAGCCACCCCATGGTCTTCTCCGCAAGGCGGTCGAGCGCCACTACTGACTGCTCGAGGTGCTCCTCCTTGGTGTCTTCGATCTTGTTGTGCGAGATGCCGTGGAGGCTCTGCACGAACAGCATCACCGTAGGTACGCCGCCACGGGCCACCTCTGCGGCGTCATGTAGCGGGCCGCTTGGCAGCCGGTGCGAGACACCCGCCGCTTCCATCACGGCCTCGTCGGCGAGCTCGATGAGCTCGGGGTGGAACGGCATCGGGTCGATGCTCCACAGATGACTCCAGGCGACCTCGACGTCGCCCTCGGCTGCGAAGCCCTCGCTTGCCCGCTTGGCCGCCGCTAGCATCTTGGCCAAGGCGCCGCCATCGAGATGACGTTGATCGAGCGTGATGTCACACTCAGCGACCACTGACGTGACGATGCCGGGCCGCGTCTGGCACGAGCCGATGGTGCACACCCCGCCGAGCTCGTCCGTAATGCGATAGATCTCGGGGCTCATGCGGGCAGCCGCCAGGAACGCATCGCGCCGGCGGTTCATCGGCGTCGAGCCGGAGTGCGCGGCCTGCCCCGTGAAGTGGACGCCGTGGCGCTCCACGCCGAAGGTGCCGAGCACCACGCCGAGCGGCAGGTCGAGATCGAGCAGCACCGGGCCCTGTTCGACGTGTAGCTCAAGGTAAGCGCCGGCCTTGGCCAGTTCCTCGTGGGCCTCGCCCATGCGGTCTAGGTCAACGCCGCAACGCGCCAGGGCATCGGCGAGGCGCACGCCTTCGGCGTCCGTCCGCTCGCGCTCCTCGCCTGGCACCATGGTGCCGCCGCAAGCACTCGAGCCCAACAGGCTGCGGCCGAAGCGAGCACCCTCCTCATCGGCCCAGTCGACGAGGCGCACGGTCATCGGGGGCCTGCCGTCGTAGCGCTCCTTGATGGCTCGAATCGACTCGAGGCCGGCAAGCACGTTGAGGGAGCCGTCGAGCCAACCGCCGCCCGGCACCGAGTCCATGTGCCCGCCGATGAGCAGCTCGGTATCGGCGTCGCCGGCCAGCGTCGACCACACGTTCCCGGCCGCGTCCATGTGAGTCTCGAGCCCGAGGGCGTCGAGCTTCTGCCGCAACCAGCGGCGCGAGTCGAGCCAGGTGTCGGTCCAGGCGACGCGCCAGGCGCCGTTCTCGTCACCGGTGAGTCGCCGCAGGTCCTTGAGTTCCGAGACGGTGCGTTTGGGGTCGAGTTGACTCATGCTGCCTCCCAGGCAAAGCCGCCTCACCGCCGCTACCGCCAGCGCACGACGCCGGCAACGACAGCGAGCCAGGTTGGATTTCTTGGCATCGTACCGTCTTCTTGCCGGCGGCCGTCCCGCCTTGCGGGCTGGTCAGCTGGCCGCTATGCGGTTGCGTCCGGCGTGCTTGGCCCGGTAGAGACGGCTGTCGGCCAGCTTCAGCAGCGCGGGGGCGAGCTGCGGTCCGGCCACCTCGGTCGACGAGACCACGCCGGCGCTCACGGTGACGCTCAAGTCGGCAGCCACCGCCGACCATGCGAAGTCCGCGATCGCGCCCCGCGCCTTGTCGGCGACGGCCAGGGCGGCGGCGTGACCGGTGTGCGGTAACAGCACCGCGAACTCCTCACCGCCCCAGCGGGCCACGACGTCGCTGTGCCTGAACGTCGCGCGTAGCGTCGTGGCCACCTGACGCAGCACCTCGTCGCCGATCAGATGTGAGTGGCGGTCGTTGATCATCTTGAAGTTGTCGACGTCGATGAGGATGAGGCTCAACGGTTGGTCGCTTCTGCGCGCGCGCCTGAGTTCTTCCTCGAGCCTGCGGTTGAGGTAGCGCCGGTTGTACTGCTCGGTTAGCTCGTCCGTGGTGCTTATGCGCTCGAGCCGCTCGGCCTGCCGGCGCAGGGTCCGGTTCGCCTCGGCCAACACCCGGCTGGTAAGAGCCGGCAACTCGTGGTCCGCCGCCAGTCCCGACTCGAGTTCGCCGAGCATGACGTTGAGCATCGACTCGCCGCGCTGCGCCTGGAGCTCGTCGTTCCGGTCGAGATAGCGGGACAGTCGCGCGTACGCCTCGTCGTAGCGTCCCAACTCGGCTAGCGCCGTCGCCTGTTCCTTTAGCAGCGCGAACGAGGTGACCTCGGCGCCGTCCCGTTTGGCGCACGCCTCAGCCAGTTCGAACTCGCCGAGGGCGGGTTCGAAGCGGCCAAGAGCGAACAACGCGCGGCCGTACGCCTCGTGAGCCTCGCCTTCGAAGGGCAACTCGGCGTCGCCGAACACCTGCAGCGCCGCCTCGAACCAGGCAGTTGCGCCGTCGTGCTCACCCATCTCGCTGTAGCAGGTGCCGAGCTTCGCCAGGGTGGCGCCAACATAAGCTCTGCGGCCGACCCCCCTGAAGATCTGCAGCGCCTCGGCGAGGGCGCCGGCCCCTTCACGGTGGCGACGCTGACCCACCAGCGCTCGGCCCTGGTTGCCCGCGGCGATGCCCTCCCGGAACCTGTCACCCGCCTCCCCGAACCCTGCACGCGCCCGCGTGAAACAGCCGAGCGCCTCATCTAACCTGTCACGCGCGACGTACACGTTGCCGAGGTTGTTGAGCAGCGACGGCGTTACCGCTTCACCCGCGGCCTCAAGGACGGCGATGCCGGCGCGCAGGTGCTCGATCACGCGTTCGTCGAACTCGCGCATGCCATAGACCGAGGCGATGTCGTTGTGGGCGCGCGCGCACAAGCGAGGCAGCGCGAAGTGGGTGGCCGTCGCGAGCGCCGCCCTGCCGAAGTGCAGGGCATTGCCGAGGTCGTTGGAGAGGCAGGCGCTGCGCAGCCCGACGAGCAGGTTCTCGGCGACGATCGCGCCGAGCTCGCTAGGTATGGCCGACGGCGCGATGCGCGCCAGCCGGGCGGCCAGGGGCGATTTCGCCTTCGTCTTGACGCTCTGCTCAGCCGACGGGTCGTGGAACCTGGCCGCCGGTGGGGCGTCGTCGGACAAGTGGCCTGCGCGCCCTGCGGCCGCTCCGGTGGAGCCCTCGTCGCACAGGCGCTCTAGGGCCTCGATGCCGCCAAGGACCTCGTCGTAGGCAGCTTCCACGTCGTCCAAGACCAGGAGCGAAGCCGCGCGGATGGCGTGGGCCCGGAGCCTAAGTTCCGGGTCTTGCCTCACCGTCACGTAGCTCGCCCGCTGGGCGCCCTCGGTGAGCGTCGCAGCGGTGTCGGGCGCCACCGAGGCGACGAGCCGCAAGGCTTCGAGTGGAGCGTCGGTGCGCAGCGACCAGGCCCTCGCCAGCACCTCGGGAGGCGCCGCCTGAGCGTCAAGCACGGCGGCTTCCTTTACACCCGCTGCCGGCTGCGGCGACTGATCTAGCGACATCGCTTAGAACCTAACCTTGTGCCCCGCGCGCTGGTGGACGTTTCCTCACGGTGTTGGCGGGCCGCAAGCTTAGCGCTCACGCATGACGGCGTGCGCGGCACGCACGAGGCCGTCGCCGTCGCCGTGGACACCGAGTCGGCGGAACGAGGTGACTATCGATCTGGCGTCGCGGGCGAGCAGCTCGAGCGCGGGCCGGCTCGCCTCGATCTCGACCATCTGCGGGACATCTATCAACCAGACCTTGCCGTGGTGCCACAGCAGGTTGTAGGTCGAGAGGTCGCCGTGAACCAACCCCAGCTGCGCGAGCCGCGTGAACAGCGCTTCGGTCTGGGCGAAGGCCGACTCCGCCTCCGGCTTGGCCAGCCTGACGTCCGAGAGGCGCGGAGCGGGCACATCGCCGTCGCCCACGAACTCCATGAGCACCACGCTGCCTGCCTCATCGATGGCGCTCGGTTCGGGGCCGACGGCCGGGCGCGGTACCGGCAGACCCTCGCGGTGAAGGCGCCACAAGTAGTGGTACTCGCGCGTTACCCAGATGCCCTGCTGCACCCGCTTGCCCGTCCTGCTACGGCTCTGCATCGCCTTGCGAGCACGCGCGTCGCTCACGTAGAACCCACTCCAGTAGACGGCGTCGTTGCGGAAGGTACGCACGTCGATGTCGGCGTATACCTTCGCCGCCAGGCGCTCCTCGCCCTTGGCGACGAGGAACACCGTCGCCTCCTTGCCGCCTTTGAGCTCGCCGACGAAGCGGTCGAAGTAGCCGCGGTCGTAGAGCATCTGCATGTCGGCGTCGGCGAACTCGGTCGTGCTGGTGGGCCGCGGCTGGCCCGCAGCCCACAACAGGTCTCGCCTTGTGCGCTTGACCTTCGGCCCAGCGCCTTTGTGCTTTCGTCTTGTCTCGACGCCCTCATCGAGGGCGTCCTCTTCGTCAAGGTAAGGCAAGCTGTTTCCTCCACCAAACTGCAAGGGGGTTTGATAGTCGACACGCGGGCGCGTCAACGCCACCACCACTTGGTGGAGCACCGCAGGAGGCGGTGCAGCGAACACTACTTCAGGTTCGCCCGACGGCGGAGCGCGCTGGGGGTGACTCCGTAATCGCTTGTCATGGCGCTCACCACCTCTCGATTGAGCTCTTCGCGCGACATCTTAGCGCAAGTTGAGCGGGGGCGGGGCTGGCTCGACCCAGGGACCCGACGAAGCGTTACCCTTCGCAACATGATCCCGGTATTCGACGGCCACAACGACACGCTCCTCAGCTACCTCGAGAACCCGGAACGCGACTTCTTCGAGCGCCGCGACGACGGCCATATCGACTTCGTCCGCGCCCACGAAGGCGGCCTCGCCGGCGGCTTCTTCGCGGTGTTCCCCAGCGCTCCCGAGCTGCCGGGTCTAGAGGGGCATTACCTGAAGCGCGACGGCAGCAGGGTCGTGACGCCACCGCCGTCACTCGACCGCGTAAAGGCCACCGAGAAGACCAACGCGATGGTCTCGTTGTTGCTGCGTTGGGCGGCCGACGAGCGCGGTCGCTTCCGGCTGGTCAAGACCGCGGCCGAGTTGGAGCGGGCCATCGCCGACGGCGTGTTCTGCGGCATCCTTCACTTCGAGGGGGCCGAGGCCATCGAC
>DASROV010000290.1:0-22909 GCA_035646755.1 Trueperaceae bacterium
GGCGAAGTGTACGAACCGCTCTACAACCACCAGTCCGAAACTGAAACCCTTGTAGCGGTCACGGTCGCGTGACCTACTGATTCTCGCCCTGCAGGTTCGACGCTTCTGGTCTGCTCAATCCGCGAGAACGGGTGACTGCGAATCAGTCTCGACCCGCCATCAGGCGAAGTCGTAAATCAGATGGCAGCACCCACCCTGTTACGAACCCAATACCGCACCGCGCCCATCACCGGCGATCACGAGTGCGAATGGAAGCAAGGCGACAGGGCAACCACCAGCCACGAACCCAAAGGAGCTCGAATCAGCTTGACACCAGAGGCCTTATACATGGAAGACTTCAGAGGCATTAAGAACCCTGTGAAGCTCTTCGGATCGCAGAAGGTCAGTTGGGTTGATAGAGCTGACATTCCGACCAACGACGCTTGGATTGACATGTGGAAAGTCCTAATGACTCGCGTCCAAGGAACAAGTGCCGCAGTTGAGACCAAGTTTCTAAGTAAGCCAATTGTCGCTGAGCCTGGTACAGCGTGTACAGAGAGCTATCTCGTAGCGGGTACCTTTGGCTCTGAGACTGAGGCGACAAATTATGCGAGCTACCTACGCACACGGTTCGCTCGATTCCTAGTTTCGCTTCGCAAATCCACACAAGACGCTCCAAAACACGTGTACGCGTTCGTCCCAGACCTGCCATTAGATCAGACTTGGACAGACGCAAAGTTGTACGAGCGATACGGGCTGACTGAAGACGAGGTCGCGTTCATCGAATCGCAAGTCGCCGAACACAACGGCGAACCACTCGATGAGGTCGCTTCAGACGCAAGCGACGATGAGTAATCCCACCATCGAGCAGATCTTCACGCCAAAACCAGAAGCCCGCCCGCGCATCTACGCCTACTCGATCGACGACCAGGCACACAATGGGCTCCTAAAGATAGGTCAGACCACACGTGACGTGAAAAAGCGCGTCGCCGAGCAACTCAAGACCGCCGCCATCAAGAACTACTGCATCGAACTCGACGAGCCTGCCGAGCGTGCAGACGGCACGTTTTTCGCCGACCGCGACGTTCGTGCGGCCCTGGCACGCAAGGGCTTCGAAAACACCGAACTGGAATGGGTGCGCTGCACGGTGGCGGACGTCAAGACCGTACTCGCCGAACTGTGCGCGGGCAAGACGCTCACCGGCACGCACCACGAAACCTTCGCGATGCGCAGCGAACAGAAGGTTGCCGTCGAGAAGACACACGCCTACTTCCACTCCATCTGGAAGGAGGATATGCACGCCGTGCCGCGCTTCCTCTGGAACGCGAAGATGCGTTTCGGTAAGACCTTCACTGCCTACCAGCTCGCCAAGAAGCTTGGCGCCAAGCGCGTTCTGGTTGTCACCTTCAAACCGGCCGTCGAAGACGCGTGGCGGACGGACCTCGAAAACCACGTGGACTTCGACGGTTGGCAGTACCTCTCAAGGAACTCCGATACCGATCCGTCGAAGGTCTCCCCCAATAAGCCCCTCGTCTACTTCGGATCCTTCCAGGACCTGCTGGGCCGCGACTCGGCGGGCAACATCAAGTCCAAGAACGAGTGGCTGCATACGATGTATTGGGATCTAGTAGTGTTCGACGAGTACCACTTCGGCGCTTGGCGAGACACCGCGAAAGAGCTGTTCGAAGGCGAGGAGGATGCCGAGGCGAAGAAGGAAGCCAAACTGGAGTACGGGGCCGGCCTGGTGGAAGTGAACGAAGACCTCGGCGAGCTCTCGCAGAACGAGATTGAGTTCCTCCCCATCACCACCAAGGCGTACCTCTACCTCTCCGGCACTCCTTTCAGAGCACTGGCCACGGGCGAGTTCATCGAGGAGCAGATCTTCAACTGGACGTACACCGACGAACAACGCACCAAAGAACTGTTCGCCAAGAAGAACCCGGACAAGTGGCGTCCGTACGAGGCGCTACCGCAAATGCGGCTGTTGACTTACCAGATGCCCGACGAGTTGGTGGCAATCGCCAGCGCCGGCGAGTTCGATGAGTTCGATCTCAACGAGTTCTTCGCAGCTACCGGCCGTGGCAAGGACGCGAAGTTCAAGCACAAGAGCGATGTCCAGAAGTGGCTTGACATCATTCGAGGTTCGTACATGCCCAGGGCAGCCGAGTTCCTCAAGACCGGGACGCGACCGCCGTTCCCGTACTCGGACTCGCGGCTACTGCCGTATCTCCAACATTCGTTCTGGTACTTGCCTAACGTGGCCGCTTGCCACGCGATGGCCAACCTCTTGCATGAGAAGCACAATGTGTTCTGGCGCGGCTACGAGGTGATCGTCGCTGCCGGTGCCTCGGCCGGCATTGGGATTGATGCGCTGCCACCCGTGCGTAGGGCCATCGGCAGCGGCTTCGACTCCAAGACAATTACGCTCTCCTGCGGCAAGCTCACCACCGGTGTGACCGTGCCGCAGTGGTCGTCCATCCTGATGCTGCGCAACCTAAGGTCACCCGAGTCCTACTTCCAAGCTGCGTTCCGGGTGCAGTCGCCATGGTCCATCGGTAACCCTAACGGCGACGATCCGAACGAGGAGGAGATCCTCAAACCTGTCTGCTTCGTGTTCGACTTCGCACCCACCCGCGCGCTACGACAGGTATCCGAGTACGGCATTGGCTTGTCCCCAAACGAGCCCAACCCGGAGAACGCCGTCAAGGAACTGGTGTCATTCCTGCCGGTGCTGGCCTATGACGGCGCCAACATGACTCAGATCGACGCCGGAGGCATCCTCGATATCGCCATGTCGGGAACCTCGGCAACGCTCCTCGCCCGTAAGTGGGAGAGCGCTCTGCTGGTCAACGTCGACAACGACACCCTGCGCCGCATCTTCGACAACCCCGAAGCGATGGCCGCAGTCGAACGCATCGAAGGGTGGCGAGCGCTCGGCGACAACATCATCGAGACAATTATCAACAAGAGCGAGAAGGTCAAGGAGCTGAAGAGGGAGGCGAAAGGCGCCGAGCTCTCTGCGAAAGAGAAGAAGGAGCTAACAGCCGAGGAGAAGGAGTACAAGTCCAAGCGCAAACTGGTACAGGAGAAGCTAATCAAGTTCGCAACGCGCATCCCCGCCTTCATGTACCTGACCGACTTCCGCGAGAACACACTGCAGGACGTGATCACCAAGCTGGAGCCGGATCTGTTCAAGACCGTAACGGGCTTAGAGGTGAAGGACTTCCACCTGCTTGTGCGACTCAGGGTTTTCAACACCGAGCAGATGAACCAGGCCGTCTTCGCCTTCCGACGCTATGAGGATGCATCACTCCGGTACACCGGCCTCGAGAGCCATGAAGGCCTGACGCACTACGGGCTTTACGACACCGTGGTGGCGAGGGCGTGACGAGGTAAGGGCAAATCGTGTAGTCAGGCGAATGCAAATCGTGTAGTGAAACAAATGCAAATCGTGTCGCGTGGCCCAGCGCACTCTATGTAACTACACTTACATGTAATCACGTCTACATGTACTTATACTTACAGGCATGGAGACGGCCGCATCCATCGTCGATCGCGAAGCTGAACTCAACAAGCTTCGCGCCCTGGCAAGGAAGCCCGGGCGGAAGTTAGCCCTACTGACGGGCCGTCGCCGGGTCGGCAAGACCTACCTTTTGACGCACTGTTGGCCCCCGGAGGACTACTTCCTCTTCACGGCCGCTCGCGTAACACCCGAGGCGAATCGCAAACAGTTGATACGGGACCTAGCTGCCTGGTCGGGGCTCGACCTCCGTCCAGATGACTATCCGTCATGGCGCACGGCGTTCACGCTGTTGCTAACCCTCTCCGAAAAACAACCGAGGGCCATCGTCCTTGACGAGTTCCAGTACCTGGCCGAGGATGAACGCGGCGTCGCCGCCGTGGCGAGCGAACTGAACGCCGCTTGGGAAAGGCCACAGAATACGAACCCCGTCCTCTTGGTGCTGGCAGGAAGCGTCGTCAGCACGATGGAGGCCCTGGCAAGGGGCGGGGCGCCGCTTTACGGTCGCTTCGCATGGCAGCATCGCCTTGAGCCGTTCGATTACTGGCACGCAGCTGAGACGGCGTCGTTCACTGACCTACGTGAGCGCGCGATTACATACGGAGTGTTCGGAGGTACGCCCCGCTATCTGGCCGCCATCGACGCCTCACTGTCACTGGCCCGGAACATCCAGGAACTCGTGTTGGCTCGAGATGGTGAGGTACGAGCCCTACTCGAGACAGCGATCGACCAGGAAGCCGGCCTACGCGACACTGCCAAGTACAGAACGATTCTCCGAGCTGTCGCAACCGGCGCCACGGGCCGCAACGAGATCGCGAACCGCTCCGGGCTCGGTAACGACCGAGCCCTACGCGAGAAACTAGAGACACTCATCGACCTGGGTTACCTCGAGAGGCGCGACAACGTCGATTCGAGGCCAACCGACCCGGCACGCTACTCGGTAGCCGATCCAGCGTTCCGGTTCTATCAACGCTTCGTGGATCCGAACAGAAGCATTCTGGAACGCCAAGGCACCGCAAAGTTGTGGGAAGCAAAAGTCGAACCGGAACTCGACCAGTACATGGGCCTTGAGTTCGAACGCATCGTTCGTCAGGCCTACGATCGCCATACTTCAGACCTCGGCTTGCCACTGGTGCGGCAGTGGGGAAGGTGGGAAGGATCCGACCGTGAGCGAAAGTCCGTAGAGATCGACGTCGTATCACCCCTACTCGACGGTCGGACGCTGACGGGAAGCATCAAGTGGAACAGGTCTCCCGTGGGGGCGGAAGTCCATTACGATCACCTGGACATGTTGCAAAGAATGAGTTCAGCGGGCCGGCAGTGGGCGCGTGCGGCGCTAGACCCTGCCGCTCCACTCTTCTATGTTGCCGCCGGCGGGTTCTCGAACTCGTTCCACTTCGCCATCAAGGAAAGTGAACGAGAGGTTATCGCCTGGGACCTGGCCGACCTGTATTGGGGCCAGGTAATCCTGCCGTAATGATGTGTACACAGGGCCGGGCCGGCTAAGCCGTAGGCGAACCTTGGCCCGAAGCATCAAATGTCCAACAGGCCGTTGGACACTTAGTGTGGGGGCCATGACCGCAACGACGCTGGGCGCGCCCCGCAAATCACTTGGAGAAACTGAAGGGGGCCCGCATGGGCCAGTTCAACATTAGGATCAACGACCAGTGGCGCCTTGCTTCGTTTGGCAGGACGGCAACGCCTATGAGGTCGAGATCGTGGACTATCACTGAGAGGAACCCGCCATGAACGGTGACAAGCTCGTCCCTGTACACCCAGGTGAAGTGCTTCTGGAGGAGTTCCTGAAGCCGCTCGGTCTGAGCCAGAACCGCGTCGCGCTCGACATCCGCGTGCCACCACGCCGTATCAACGAGATTGTCCTTGGCAAGCGCCGCGTCACCGCAGAGACCGCGCTTAGGCTTGGAAAGTACTTTGACACCACACCGCAGTTCTGGCTCGGACTTCAGGCAGACTACGATCTCGACGTCGCCTCCGACCTGCTAGGCGAGCGTCTGGATCGCGAGGTCCACTCGCTCTAGACCCGTTGACGGCACTGCTTGCGAGGGCCACAACCGCTCGCAGAACCCCTGCCGTGTTAGAGAAGTCTCTCTTGAACTCAAGGGTCTTGCCTTCTTGCCTCTTGAGTAGTTCTAGCAGCTCCATGTACTCGGAAGTCTACTCGGAAGCACGGCTCAGCGTCACGCTTCCGAGTTCGGCCCCCCTTCGTGCAGAGTGGTTACGTCACGATGCAGCAGAGCAGTAGCTCTCACGCCTTCAGCTTCTTACCCTCCGCGATCATGTCGACGGCCTTGACGATGCGCCGCTCACGGGTCTCGCTGCGCTTGGCGTCCTCGACCCACGCCACGTACTCCTTGCGGCGACTCGGAGCAAGCGAAGCGAACGCCTCCGCGGCAGCGGCGTCGGCCGCAAGCGCCTTGTCGAAGTCGGCGGGGATCTCGACGGTGCGCGGCGCGGTGTCCAACTCGAGTTCGACCTGTACCTCGTCGCCACTGGTAACGCCGAGCTTCTCGCGTAGCGCGCGCGGCACCACCAAGTAGTGGCCGCCCGCGCCGCTGGCCATCAGCGTGGAGCGCAAGGGCTCGCCATTGACCGTGGCAGCCACGGCCACCTGGCCAGCAATGCCGAACTCGGACGAGACGCCGGCCGGCACGTCGAGGTACGTCCAGGTGCCGCGCCCTTCGGGGCGGACGAGTGTCGCCGAGAAACGGTGCTTGGCCATGCGGCTCACCTCTGCTGCAACGTGACCAGCACCCGCCCGTCTACGTCCTCGACGCTGAACAGCTTTATCTTCACGACAGCAGGCAGAGTGGGCCGGCCGGTCTGCAAGTCGAAGGTGGCGCCGTGGTGCATGCAGCGGATCCTGCCGTCGAGGAGCTCGCCGTCGTTGAGCGGGAAGCGTTGGTGGGTGCAGCGGTCGGGGAGCGCGTAGAACGCGCCCCCCTGCCGGATCAACACGATCGCGGTGCTGCCGACGACCAGGCCGGTGATGGTGTCATCGACGAAGTCGTCGACCGAACCGACGTCGTAGACGCCTGCCTCTCGCTCGGCAACCACCACGCCCCCGCCGAGCGGCGCCGCGAACGCCTCTTCGCCGCCGGTGGCTTCGTCGCTCACAGCTTCTCTTTCACTCCCGGCACGCCCAACTTGGCTTGCACGACGCGCCCGACGTACTCGGCGACCTTGGGCAGGGTGACGCGCTTCATTACCTCGTAGAGGAAGCCGGTGACGAGCACGTGCTCGGCGACTTCGGGGGTGAGCCCGCGGCTCATGAGGTAGAAGCGCTGGTCCTCCGGCACCGGACCGGTGGTCGAGCCGTGCGAGCACTTCACGTCGTTGGCCGCGATCTCGAGCTGCGGGATGGACACGGCCTGCGAGTCGCGGTCGAGCAAGAGGTTGCGGTTCGTTTGGTACGCGTCGGTCTTCTGAGCGCCGGGGTCGACGATGATGATGCCGGAGTAGACGACGTTGCTGGCGTCGCGGACCGCGCCCTTGAAGAGTACGTCGGAGAAGGCGCGCGCCGAGGCGTGATGCTGGACGGTGTACTGGTTGAAGTGCTGGCCTTCGTCGGCGAAGTACAGCCCGAGCATCTCGCTCTCCGCCCCAAGCCCGGCCAGCTCGCTCTCGATCTCGACCCGGCCGGCGTCACCGCCGAGGCTCACGGTCAACGACTCGAGGCGGGCGTCGCGGCCGACGTCGGCTCGCTGCTTGTGCAGGTGCACGACGTTGCGGCTCCAGTTCTGCAGGCTTACGTAGCGCAGCTTGGCGCCTTCCTTGAGGATGATCTCAGTGGCGGCATCGTAAAGCAGGCGCTCGTCGAACGGCTCGCTGGTGAACTCGTCGATGAACGTCAGCTTGGCGTTGACGTCAACGACGATAAGCGTGCGCCCGGCGCCGATGCCGCCGCGGTCGGCGGTGGTGAACGTGCCGAGCGGCAACTCGACCTCGACGTTCTTGGGAACGTAGACGAAGGTGCCGTTGGTCCACAGCGCCGAGTTGAGGGCCGTGTACTTGGTCTGGGTCGCGTTGACGGTGGTGAAGAGGTGCGCTCGCACCAGATCCTGGTGCTCGTGGATCGCACTGCGCAGGTCGGTGAAGATGACGCCGGTCTCGGTGATCTTCGCCTTGCGGTCGACCAGCTTGCCGTTCTTGATGACCTGAATGCCCTCGGCGTCGGAGTCGCCGGCGCGCATGCTTATGCGCTCGGGCACGATGTCGCTTAGTGGCCCCGCGGCCAGGCCAAGGCCGTCAAGAGCGAAGCGCTCGAGCTGGCTGTAGCGCCACTGTTCGTCACGCGCCGTCGGGAACGGCGTTGCCTGGTAGCTGCGGAACGCCGCCCTGCGTTCCTCGGCGAGCCAGGTCGGCTCGTCGAAGCGCTCGATCAGTTCCTCGACCGCGGCGGCGCTTATCGCCGGGTTGTCGGTGAGCGTCTGCATCAACCGACGCTCCCTTCCATCTCGAGCTCTATGAGGCGGTTGAGTTCGACGGCGTACTCCAGTGGCAGCTCCTTGGCAACTGGATCGAGGAAGCCACGCACGATGAGCGCCATGGCCTCGTCCTTGGCCAGGCCGCGGGTCTGCAGGTAGAAGATCTGTTCATCGTCGAGCTTGCTTACCGTCGCTTCGTGCCCGATGTGGGCGGTCTTCTCGTTGATCTCGATGTAAGGGTAGGTGTCGGTGCGCGCCTGGTCGTCGAGCAGCAGCGCATCGCACTCGACGTTGGAGCGGGCGTACTCGGCGCCCTCGTGGATCTGCACAAGCCCGCGGTAGCTCGAGCGCCCGGTGCCCTTCGAGATCGACTTGCTGACGATGCTGCTTGTCGTGTGCGGCGCGGCGTGGATGACCTTGCCGCCGGCGTCCTGGTGCTGGCCGTCGGTCGCGAACGCGATCGAGAGGATCTCGCCGTGGGCGTGCTCACCGACGAGGTAGGTGCTCGGGTACTTCATCGTGACCTTCGAGCCGAGGTTGCCGTCGAGCCAGCCCATCGAGGCGTGGGCGTGCACCATCGCGCGCTGGGTGACAAGGTTGTAGACGTTGTGCGACCAGTTCTGGATAGTCGAGTACTTAACGTGGGAGCGCTCCTGGGCGATGATCTCGATGACGCCAGAGTGGAACGAGTTGGTGGTGTAGGCCGGCGCGGTGCAGCCCTCGATGTAGTGGAACTTCGAGCCGGGCGCCCCGATGATCAGGGTGCGCTCGAACTGACCGATGTTCTGGGCGTTGAGCAGGAAGTATGCCTGCAACGGCACCCCTACCTCGACGCCTTCGGGCACGTACACGAACGAGCCGCCCGACCACACCGCCGAGTTGACGGCGGCGAAGTAGTTGTCCTCGGGCGGGATGACGGTCGCGAAGTACTCCTTGAAGAGCTCGGGGTGCTCCTTCAGCCCGGTGTCGGTATCCAGGAAGATGACACCGAGCTTCTCCCACTCGTCCTTGAGCTTGTGGTAGACCATCTCGGACTCGTACTGCGCCCCCACGCCGGCCAGCGCGCGCTGCTCGGCCTCAGGAACGCCGAGGCGCTGGTAGGTCTTGCGGACCTCTTCGGGGATCTCATCCCAGTTGTCGACCGTGCCCTGCTTCTCGTTCGGCCGGACGTAGAAGAAGATCTCTTCGAAGTTGAGCCCACTGAGGTCGGGGCCCCACTTGGGACGGCCCTTCTTCTCGGCGATCTCGAGGGCGCGCAGGCGGAACTTGAGCATCCACTCCGGCTCACCCTTGAGGTAGCTGATCTTCTCGACCACCTCTTTGCTCAAGCCCTTACCCGACTTGTAGAAGTAGTTCTCGGCCAGCTGGAAGTCGTATTGGCGCATGTGGTCCATGCCCTGAAGCTTGGCGGCATCGGGATGGACGTCAGCGTGAACGTCAGCGTGGACGTCAGGGCGGACGTCAGGGTGGACGTCTGGTTGAACCCCGCTAGTTATGTCGTTACGGACCTCACTGAGGTCGGTCATATTCCCTCCTTCGAGGCGACGCCGGCGTGGCAGCGAGCCTCTCGTCGCGCGACTTGCATCAGGCGCCGATGGACTCCCTTACCCACTCGTAGCCCTTGACGTCGAGCTCCATGGCGAGCTCCTTGGGACCGCTGGTGATGACCCGACCGCCCTGCATGACGTGAACCCTGTCGGGGACGATGTAGTTGAGCAGGCGCTGGTAGTGGGTGATGACGAGGGCGCCGAAGTTAGGGCCGCGGGCAGCGTTCACGCCCTGAGAGACGACCTTGAGGGCGTCGATGTCGAGGCCGGAGTCGGTCTCGTCGAGGATCGCGTAGCGGGGCTCGAGCACCAGTAGCTGGAGGATCTCGGAGCGCTTCTTCTCGCCGCCCGAGAAGCCCTCGTGCAAGTTGCGCTCGAGGATCGACTCGTCCCAGTTGAGGTTCTTCACGGCGCTCTGCAGCTTGGCGTAGAACTCCATCACGCCGATCTCTTCGCCCTCTTCGCGGCGCGCGTTGAGCGCCAGGCGCAAGAAGTTCGCGATCGACACGCCGGGCACTTCGACGGGGTACTGGAAGGCCAGGTAGAGGCCCTCACGGGCCCGTTCGTCCGGCTCCATCTCGAGGATGCTCTGACCCTCGAGAAGCACGTCACCAGCGGTGATCTCGTAGCTCGGGTCACCAGCGATGATCTTCGCCAAGGTCGACTTGCCCGAACCGTTCGGGCCCATGAGCGCGTGCACTTCGCCACGCGGCACTTCGAGGTCGACGCCCTTGAGGATCTCGTCACCGCCAACGATCTTGGCGTGCAGGTCGCGTATCTCGAGCTTCTTGTCGTTCATCAGTACACCTCGCCTGGAACGCCAGCAATTGGCGCTGTCGCTCGTCGATCGGTCCGTGTGCAGCGGCCCACTCTCGACCGCGTGAAACTAGGACTCGTTCCGACTTTCAAGTATAGCCCGGCACCTTGCGCGACCACACGGCGCAAGGAACGTACTGGTGGCCGACGCAGCCCGTCGAAGGGGGTCAAGCGGCCTTGTCAGCTAGGCGCTACGGAGTCTCGCTTCAGTCGCGGTTGCGTCGCAGCCAGCCGAGCACGCCGCGCCCCTTGGCACTCTCCTTGGCGCTCTCCTTGCCGCTCGCCGGCTCATGCTCTTGCCGGGTCGCCGGCGCGCGGCTGGCGCGGCCGGTGGTCGGGCGCTCGGCCCCGACGTGGGCAGCGACGTCGTCGCCGGCCGTTACCGCCGCGAACGCGGCCGCGAAAGCTCTGGCGTTCTCGAAGCGTTGCTCCGGGTCGCGCGTCATGGCCTTGGCAACGACCCGCTTCACGCGTGGGTCGAGATCGTGACGGTAGGTCATCAGGTCTTTGGGGATTGCGGTGTGGTGGGCGACCATCAGGGCCTCGTACGAGTCGGCCACGAACGGCCTCACACCGGCGATGACCTCGTAGGCAAGCACGCCAAGGCTGTAGACATCGGAGCGGGCGCCGGCCGAGTTGCCCTCGAACACCTCGGGGCCCATGTAGAACGCCGTCCCTACCCGGTCCTCGCCTTCGTCGGCCTGGAACACGCCGGTGCCGAAGTCGCCGAGCTTGGCCGTGCCGTCGCTGGTGAGGAACACGTTAGCGGGCTTGACATCGCGGTGAAGGACCTTGCGCTCGTGCGTGTGGGCAAGGCCAAGGGCGACGCCTTGCACCAGCCGGAACGTGCGCTCGAGCGGCAGGCGTCCCTGTTCGAGCAGTAGCTGGTCGAGGGTGCCACCGGCACAGTACTCGAGCGCGAGGAAAGCCCCGTCGCCGGCCGGGTAGCCGTCGAAGGCGGCCACGATGTTCGGACTCGCCAGCTTGACGGTTATCGACACTTCGTTCTCGAACATGCGCTTGAGTACGGGCCGGTCATTGACCTCGACGCGCGGCAGTTTCAACGCCACGTCTCCGAAGACCGGGTGTTTCGCGAGGTAGACATGAGCCGTCTGCCCCGAACCGAGCTTGTTGACGATCGCGTAGCCCGGCGGTACGAAAGCCGGACCTGCTTGATCGGAACTCAACTGTGCCCTCCCAAGGCCCGCGGTGCGCCATGCTCGCCGCGCCGGGAATAGGGCCCGACTCGCCAGGCATGTTGCGCTTCGTAGTGCTGACAGTCTAGCCCCGCCGCGGGCGCGACGTTGTGCGGCCGGTTATAGCTCGTGGTTAAAGGTCAATGGTCTCGCCCGGCCTCAGCACCTCGCACTCGGCCGACGTGCGCGACCGCACCGCGCTGGCGAAGGCCACGGCGTCCTGGCTGAGCAGATCGAAAGTGTCGTAATGCATGGGCACCACCCGCTTGGGTTGGAGCAGTTCGACCGCAGCCAGGGCATCTTCCGGCCCCATGGTGTAGTTGTCGCCGATTGGCAGCAGCGCGAGGTCGAGACCGCCCCGACCGATGAGCTTCATGTCCTCGAAGAGCGCGGTGTCGCCAGCGTGGTAGATACGCTGCCCGGCCAGTTCGAGGATCACCCCCATGGGCATGCCGCCGTAGCTGCCGTCAGGGAACGAGCTGGAGTGCCAGGCCGGTGTGAACTTCACGCGGCAGGCGCCGAAGGTGTGAGCGCCGCCGATGTTCATGGCGTGACTCTTGAGGCCGCGGTCGGCGGCGTAGCCGGCGATCTCGGCGCTCGACACCACTGTGGCCCCCGAAGCCCCGGCGATTGCCTCGGTGTCGCCCCAATGGTCGCCGTGGGCGTGCGTTATCACCACCAGGTCGGGAGCCAGTTCGTCTAGCGTGACCGGCGTATTGGGATGGCCGCTGATGTACGGGTCGATGACGACCTCCGTGCCTGCGGCTACCAACTGCATCCCGCTATGACCGAGGAACCTAAGCCTCATCGTGCCACCTGTCTCCTCCCAGGAAAGCAGTGATCAGCGCAGCTGCACCAACGCGAGGTAGTAAGCCACCGTGCCGATGAACGGCAGCATGGCCAGGCCGGCTGCCTCCTTGTAGCGGTTGAGGACGAACGCCCCTAACGCCAACAGCATGGAGCCGAGGAGCACGACGGGATAGCTGAAGTAGAGCCAGCGCCAAGCGCCGGTAAGCTGCAGTTGGTTGATGTAACCGCCGTTATCGGTTATCAACAGCTTCGCGCCCATACTCCAGAACACCAAGATGAAGAGCGCGGGCAGTGCCCCGAGGATGATGCCGTAGACGCCGAGGACCCTGTCGTTGTCGACGCGGACCTCACCGCTGTTGGCTGAATCGTTGTCGACCGTAGCGCTGTACATCGGCCCTCCTGTAGTCACTTACCTGTGCCGGTCGGCGCCGTGGCGGCGCCCCGTAGCGACCAGCTTACCAGTGGCCTGGAAGCCTCTGATAGACTGTCACGTTAGCTCGGCCGAGGCGTTACTGGCGTTCCACGCCTCGGCGCTCGGCCCCTCGGCGGTCGCCGAGCGGTCCTTTAGGTCCGGTTCAAGGCGCTATCTAGAGAAAGCGGCCTTCGTGCAGTTGCTAGGAGGAGCGTTGCAAGACCTCATCATCCGCGGGGCACGCGAACACAACCTCAAGAACGTCACCATCACCCTGCCACGCAACAAGTTCATCGTGTTCACCGGAGTCTCCGGGTCGGGCAAGTCGACCCTGGCCTTCGACACCATCTACGCCGAGGGTCAGCGCCGCTACGTCGAGAGCCTCTCGGCCTACGCTCGCCAGTTCCTCGGCATCATGGACAAGCCCGACGTCGACAGCATCGAGGGCCTCAGCCCCGCGATAAGCATCGACCAGAAGACGACGAGTCACAACCCTCGCTCGACGGTGGGCACGGTCACCGAGATCCACGACTACCTCCGGCTGCTGTTCGCTCGCGCCGGCCAGCCCCACTGTCCGATCTGCGGCCGGGAGATAAGCCGGCAGTCGGCTTCCGAGATCGTCGACAGGTTGCTCGAGCGCTTCGACGGCGAGCGGGCATACGTGCTGGCGCCGATAGTGCGCGGCCGCAAGGGTGAGTACCGCAAGCTGCTCGCCGAGCTCAAGAAGGACGGCTACACCCGCGTGCGGGTCGACGGCGAGGTCCAGACCCTCGACCAGGCCCTCGACGCCGACCTCGAACGCTTCGAGAAGCACGACATCGACGTCGTCATCGACCGCATCAAGATCGCCGAGGACGACCGCTCCCGCCTGGCCGAATCGGTCGAACTGGCGTTGGCCAAGGGCGAGGGCCTGCTCCGCGTCCTGCTTCCCGACTCCGGCGGCGACGAGCTGTTCAGTGAGAAGTTCGCCTGCCCCGAGCACGGCACCTTCTTAGAGGAGCTCGAGCCGCGCACGTTCTCGTTCAACTCGCCATACGGGGCGTGCACCAACTGTAGTGGGCTGGGCTTCCTGCAGCAGTTCGACCCCGAACTGGTGGTGCCCGATGACGGCATCTCGATCTCCAAGGGCGCTATCGCGCCGTGGACGGGCGGCCGCTCGGACGGCGGCAAGGTCTTCTACTGGGACCGCCTTCGCGCCCTCGCCGAACACCTCGACTTCGACTTGTCCACCCCCTGGCGGGACCTTCCCGAGAGCTCCCGCAAGGTCACCCTCAACGGCAGCGAGGCGCCGATCGAGGTCGTCTACAGCCGCGGAGGTCGCGAGACAATGCGCTTCAAGGCCGAGTTCGAGGGGGTGATCCCCAACCTCGAGCGGCGCCTCAAGGAGGCGACTAGTGACTTCGCTCGCGAGCGGCTCGAGGAGTACATGTCGCTAGTGCCGTGCCAACAGTGCGGCGGCACGCGCTACAAACCCGAGGTGCTTGCCGTCACTGTCGCTGGCCGGAACATCGCCGAGCTCAGCTCGATGACCGTGCTCGACAGCCGCGAGTTCTTCGGCGCGTTGAAGCTGCCTGGTTCGGCCGATCAGATCGCGCGCCCGATCGTGCGCGAGGTCGGCTCGCGGCTCGGCTTCCTCGAGGATGTCGGCCTCGACTACCTTTCCCTCGACCGCAGCGCGAACACCCTCTCGGGCGGCGAGGCGCAGCGCATCCGTCTGGCGACCCAGGTCGGCAGCGGCCTCACGGGCGTGCTCTACGTGCTCGACGAGCCGTCTATCGGCCTGCACCCGCGTGACAACGCCCGCCTGCTGCGCACGCTCCACAACCTCCGTGACCTCGGCAACACCCTCATCGTCGTCGAACACGACGAGGAGACCATGCGCTCGGCCGACTACATCGTCGACCTCGGCCCGGGGGCCGGCGTGCACGGCGGCAAGGTCGTCGCCGCGGCCACCCCAGATGACCTGGTCGCCAACAAGGACTCGTTGACCGCGGCCTACCTGCGCGGCGACCGCAAGATCGCCGTTCCTCAGCAGCGCCGCGAAGGCAACGGCAAGCGCCTTGTCGTCGAAGGCGCAAGGGAGCACAACCTCAAGGACATCGACGTCGCGTTCCCCCTCGGCACGCTCACCTGCGTCACCGGCGCCTCGGGCTCGGGCAAGTCGACGCTGGTGCACGGCATCCTGCGCGCCGCGCTGGCCAAGACCTTGCACCGCGCCAAGACCACGCCAGGCGCCCACAAGCGCATCGTCGGCACCGAGCACGTCGACAAGGTCATCGAGATCGACCAGAGCCCCATCGGCCGCACGCCTAGATCGAACCCGGCCACCTACACCGGCATCTTCACCGACATCCGCGACCTCTACACCCGCGCCCCCGAAGCGCGCAAGCGCGGCTACAAGCCCGGCCGCTTCTCCTTCAACGTCAAGGGCGGGCGCTGCGAGGCGTGCAAGGGTGACGGCACCGTCAAGGTAGAGATGTACTTCCTGCCCGACATCTACGTGCCCTGCGAGGTCTGCAAGGGCGCGCGCTACAACCGCGAGACGCTCGAGGTGAAGATCCGCGGCAAGTCGATCGCCGACGTCCTCGACATGACCGTCGACGAGGGGCTCGACTTCTTCGAGAACATGCCGTCGATAGCCCGCAAGTTGCGGCTCATGGTCGACGTGGGGCTTGGCTACATCAAGATCGGTCAGCCCTCCCCGACCCTCTCGGGCGGTGAAGCCCAGCGCGTCAAGCTCGCCTCCGAGCTGGGGCGCCGCAGCACCGGTCAGACGCTCTACATCCTCGACGAGCCCACCACCGGGCTCCACTTCGAGGACACCCGCAAGTTGCTCGACGTGCTTCACCGTCTCGTCGACGGCGGCAACACGCTTGTCGTCATCGAGCACAACATCGACGTCGTGAAGACCGCCGACTGGATCATCGATCTCGGCCCAGACGGCGGCGCCCGCGGCGGCAACATCGTCGCCGAGGGCACGCCGGAGACCGTGGCCGCCGACGCCGACTCCGCCACGGGCGTGTTCCTGCTCCGCGTCCCGGAGATCGCCGAGCGCGTGGCCAGGGCGACTGGCGGGCTACCCGACGACAGGCCGCAGGCGAGCGTGCGCAATGGCGGCGGCGAGAACGACAGGAAGGGCCAGCGGGCCGCCAAGGTAGCCTGAACCCGAGCACCCGGTAACATGCGCTCGTGACCAACGACTCGTCGTGTCGACCCTCGCGCCGGGAGCACCCGGCGTGATCCGCACCGCGGCCATGCCGCAGCGCCTGTTCGTCGCGCTCTTCGTCTTCCTTGCCGCGGTCGCGTTCGCGGTGGCTCCGCTGCCGTTGGTGGTGCGCAGCATCGGGATCGTCCTCTGTGCCTACCTTGGCTTCTCGGCGGCGGGAATGCCGGCCGCCTACCTCACGGCGCTGCTTGCGCCGCCCCTCGGCCTTATCCGCGGCGATCAGGAGTGGCTGATCATGCTGCCCATAATCCTCAGCGGGAACCTCCTGGCGATGCTCGGCCTCGAGTTCGCCTGGCGCCTGCCGGCGATAGTCGTCTCGCCCGCCCTGCTAGTCGCCCCAGCGCTACTCAGTTGGCAGCTGTCGTCGAGGCCGCTGTTCGAGGTGACCCTGCCTTGGGCGGGGCAGGAGACCAACTGGGTCGCGCTCCACGTCCTCGCCGCCGTCGCCGGGGTGCTCGTGGCACTCTTCCTCGACCGCAGGCGCGCGCGAACCGGCTGACATGAGACCGTCACCGGACGGCGGCGCCCGCCGGTTCGGTCTGGCCGCTTGGGCCTTCCTCAGGCGCCTCTACCAACGCTTCAACGAGTCGCGGTTGCAGATGCTCGCCGCCGCGCTCGCCTACTATGCCGCGTTCTCGCTAGGGCCGCTGCTGCTGTTGCTTGCCGGCTGGCTGGCGGTGTTCCTGCAGAACCGCCCCGAGATCGCAGCCGAGTACCGCGCGACGTTGATAAGCCTGCTTGCCGAGGTAATGCCGCTGCAGATCGACGCCACCGCGGCCGTTACCCGCAGCTTCGACGTCGTCGTCAACGACCTCAGCAAGGGCGCCGTGATCAGCACCATCCTCTCGCTCGTGGTGCTGATCTGGGCCAGCGGCAACTTCTTCACCTCCTTGCAACACGCGCTCGAGGTCATCTTCGAGGTCGAGGAGCGACGCACGTTCTGGCGCAAGCGCCTCATCGCCGTGCTGCTCGTCGCCGGCGTTGCGATGGTCGTGGGGTTCGAGATCATCGGCGGGGTGATCGTCTCGACGCTGAGGGAGGCGGGCGCCGCCCTCACGGCCTGGCTCAACGCCCGCGGACTCGGCGCCCCAACCGGCCCCGGCGTGTTCGAGCCGCTGGCCGACGTCCGCTGGGCACGGGTGGCGGCGATGGCCGGCAGCTTCATGCTCGCCTTCCGTTACCTGCCGCGGCGGTCAAGCAGCTGGCTCGGCGCGCTCAGCGGCGCGCTGGTTAGCACCTTTGGCATCGTCATCATGCGCGCGCTGCTGAGGATCACCTTCAACGCCGAGCGCTTCAACCTCATCTACGGCGTCATCACCAGCTTACTGGCCGTGCTGTTGTGGCTCTACCTCGCGTTGCTGCTCACGTTGGTGGGCGCGGTGGTGGCAGCCGAGGTGAGCGCTGCCGACCGCCGTGCCAAGGGCAGCGTCGAGGACGTCGCCGAACCGGGCTGAGGCGGCTTGTGCGAGGGGGTCGGCGTGGCCGTCGGCACCTGGCTTACTGCCCTCGACCGAGGGCAGAAGGCCATTGCGAGGTGGCGAGGCCGATATACGTGGCCGACGGTAGGATGGAGCACGTGATCCTGCCATGACCCTGCTCGAGCGCATCTTCTCGCCACGCTGGTTCATGCCCACCGCCGCCTTCCTGGTGCGCGCCTACCTGCGGCTCTTCCCCGGCCTGGTCGTCACCGGCCTCGACAACGTGCCCGACGAAGGCCCAGCGGTGGTAGCCAGCAACCACGTTAGTTTTTGGGATCCGCCAGTCGTCGGCGTCGCCATCCACCGCCCACTGGAGTTCATGGGCAAGGCCGAACTGTTCGAGAAGCGCTTCAGCGCCGCCGTGCTGCGCGGCCTCAGGGTCTTCCCCGTCGACCGCGAGCGCAACGACATCGGCGCAGTGAAGGAGGCCATGAGGCGGCTGCGGGAAGGCCGCGTCGTAGGCATCTTCATCCAAGGTACCCGCAACGCCGGTGACGCCGCCGCCCTCGACGGCGCCGCCTACCTGTCGCAGGCGACCGGCGCGCCCATCGTGCCGACGGCCATCTGGCGGGTGGGCAGCGCGTTCCACGTGAGCTTCGGCCCGCCGCTCGCGCCCCCCGGCAAGGGCCGCGAGAGCATAAGGCAACTCACCGTCGAGACGGCCGCCGGCATCCACTCACTGCTTCCTGACAACGCATGAACGCCGTTCCAGAGCGTGAATCTTCCCTTGTCACCGTCAAAGTCGTCTGCTACAGTGCCCGTAGCTGATCTTTAGTCCAAGGAGGATGCCGATGGCGAAGGCTAAGACCGTGTCGAAGGCTGACCTGGTGCAGAAGGTCGCAGATGACCACAACATGCGCAAGAAGGACGTCAAGGAAGTGATGGACGCCATGCTTGACCAAATAAGCGTCAGCCTCGACAAAGGTTCGAAGGTCCAGCTGACCGGCTTCGGCACCTTCGAGGTGCGCGAGCGCAAGGAGCGCACCGGCGTCAAACCGGGCACTACCGACAAGATCAAGATCCCTTCGAGCAAGTACCCGGCCTTCAAGCCAGGCAAGGGTCTGAAGGACCGCGTAAGGCGCTGAAGTCGGCGCCACGTAAGAGCGAACCAGTGGGCGGCCGCCAAGGCCGCCCTTCTCTTTGGACAGAGCCCGACTAGGTGCGCCCGAAGACCCCGGGCGCAGCTGCCGACGCTAGACTTACCTCACATGGCGCTGCTTGATCAGATCGGCCCGGTAATGGTGGGGCCGTCGAGTTCGCATACCGCGGGGGCGTGCCGCATCGCCTTGTTGGCGCGTCACTGCCTCACGAGGGAGCCCGCGGAGGCCCGCTTCGTGCTGCACGGCTCGTTCGCCAAGACCGCCAAAGGGCACGGCACCGACCTCGCGCTGGTGGCTGGCACGCTCGGTTACCTGCCCGACGACCCGCGCATCCGCCGGGCGTTCGACGAGGCGGCCGAGGCGGGGCTAGCCCACGAGTTCACTACCGCCGACCTCGGCGACGTGCACCCCAACAGCGTCAGCATCGAGCTGCGCGCAGGCGACGAACGGTTGACGCTGCTCGGCTCGAGCCTGGGTGGCGGCCTGGTGCAGGTCTCGCGAGTCGACGGCTTCGACGTGCGCTTCAGCGGAGCCTTCCACACGCTGCTCGTGCTTCACACCGACCGCCCAGGCGTTATTGCCAGGGTGGCGGGCGTGGTGGCGGACGATGATGGCAACATCGGCAGCATCCTCTCAGCAAGGGAGAGGCGTGGCGGCAGGGCCATGATGTCGGTCGAGATCGACAAGAGCCTGTCACAGGCCGCCGTCGACTACCTTGGGAGCCTGCCGTACGTCCACTGGTTCCGGGCGCTTCCCGAGGTGATGAGGAACGCCGAGGAGCCGGTTACCGGCCCGATGGGCGGTGAGCGCGAATGACGCTCGATGAGCTCTCTCGCAGCGAAGGCAAGGCGTCGACCGCGGTGCTCCGCGCTGAGGTCGGCAGCGACACCGCGGCGTCCGCGCTGCTACTGGCGACGATGCGCGGCCGCATCGGCGAGATGCGTGACTCCATCGTCCGTGGCCTCGCCTCGAAGGAGAAGAGCCGCACAGGCATGGTCGGTTGGAACGCGATGACCCTCGACGAGGCCCCCGACCTGCTACTCGCGCCCCTACTCAAGCGCGTCCAGGCCTACGCGATGGCCGTGAACGAGGAGAACGCCCGCATGGGGCGCATCGTCGCGGCCCCCACGGCGGGGAGCGCAGGCACGGTACCGGGCGCCCTGTTGGGCGTCGCCGACCACCTCGGCCTGCCCGACGACGACCTCGTGATGCCGCTGGTGCTTGCCGCTGGCGTCGCCGAGATAATCGGCAAGAGCATGTTCATCGCCGGCTCGACGGGCGGCTGCCAAGCCGAGATCGGCTCGAGCGCCGCGATGGCCGCTGCCGCCGTTACCGAACTGCTTGGCGGCGACGCCAAAGCCAGCATCCACGCCGCCGCCATGGCGCTGATGAACACCATCGGGCTGGTTTGCGATCCCGTCGGGGGTTACGTCGAGGTGCCGTGCGTGTCGCGCAACGCCTTCTACGCCGTGCACGCGCTCAGCTCGGCGCAGCTGGCCTTGGCGGGCGTCGAGTCGGTGATCCCGCCCGACGAGGTCGTCGGCGCGATGGCCTCGGTCGGCCGCCTGTTGCCTCCTGAACTGCGCGAGACCGGCGAGGGCGGCATCGCCGACACCCCGACCGGTCGGCGCATCGCGCTCGACATGGCGCGCTGAACCGACGCTCGTCGCCAACGTCGCAGTCGTTACCTCCTCAGCGCCGCGAGCTTGTACAATGTTTCACGAGGGACGTTTGTCCCGGCCCGCCCGGCCCCAGGGGCCGCCAGCGGGTCAAGGAGAGTCTCGAATGGACACCGTTGAATCGCGCGCTCGCCCGCAGGTAGTGATAATCGGAGCCGGCTTCGGGGGCCTCAACGCGGCGAAGAGCCTGCGCCACGCGCCCGTCGACGTGCTGCTCATCGATGCCAACAACTTCCATACCTTCCAGCCGTTGCTCTACCAGGTATCCACGGCGGCCCTAGACTCCAGCGACATCGCATATCAGATCCGCGGCATCTTCGAACGCCAGAAGAACTTCCGCTTCCGCAAGGGTACGGTCGTCGACGTCGATCACGACGCCAAACAGGTGGTGCTCGCCGACAACTCGCGGGAAGGTTACGACTACCTGGTCATCGGCGCCGGAGCGGTCTACGACGACTTCGGGGTTCCCGGCGTGAAGGACAACGGCTTCGTCCTCAAGAGCTTGGAGACCTCGCTGGCGCTGCGCAGCCACATCCTCAGCCAGTTCGAGGCCGCGTCCGTCGACCGCAGCCTCATCGAACGCGGCGCGCTTACCTTCGTCATCGTCGGCGGCGGGCCCACCGGTGTCGAGATGGCCGGTTCGTTGATCGAGCTGTTCCAGCGGGTCTTGCAGGACGACTACCCCGAGCTCGACCTGCGGCTGGCGCGCGTAGTGATGCTGGAGGCCGGGCCGGACGTGCTCGGACCGTTCAGCCCCAGCGCCCGCCGCTACGCGGAGAAGGTGTTGAGGCGTCGCGGTGTCGACCTGCGGCTATCTTCACCGGTGGTCGAAGCCAGCCCCAACGGTGTCACGCTGCGCTCTGGCGAGTTCATCCCCAGCCGCACCCTCATCTGGGCCGCCGGTGTGCGGGCCCACCCGCTGGCCGAAGCGGTCGATAGCGAGTTGACCCACGGACACCGGCTCGTCGTGCAGCCCGACCTGAGCCTGCCTGGACACCCCGACGTCTTCGCCATCGGTGACATGGCGGCCCCGACTGACGAGGCCGGCAAACCGCTCCCCCAGGTCGCGCAGGTCGCCATCCAGGGCGGCAAACACGTCGCGAAGACCATCAGGGCGCGCATGCAGAACCGCGAGGCCGAGCCGTTCCGCTATCACGACCTCGGCAGCATGGCCATCATCGGCCGCAACGCCGGCGTCGCCGATCTGTCGCGCACGTTCCTCAACATCAAGCTGCGCGGCTTCATCGGCTGGCTCGGCTGGCTGTTCCTGCACCTCGTCTACCTCCCCGGCCACAGGAACCGCATCTCGGCGTTCTTCAGCTGGGCGTACAACTACCTCACCTACGACCGGCACGCTCGCCTGATACTCGACCTCAACCGCGTCGAGGACTTCGCCGCCGCCAAGAAGGCGCCTCGTGACCCCGGCGCACGCTCCGCCGGCGAACAGCCCGCGGCCGATGCGAACGTCAAGGGCGCCGAGAACGACACCAAGGAGGCGAGCACTACAGCTCGGCCGGCTTCACGAGAGCTTGCTAGAGTCGAGCATGAGCACTCACCAGTCAGCACGGGCACCTGAATCGCTCGACGGCTACCTGAGAACGGCGATACGCGCGGCTCGCGAGGCCGCGCGTATTCAGTTGGCCGAACGCGAGTCGGATCTGGACATCCAATTCAAGTCGAGCGACATCGACCTCGTTACCCGGGTCGACGCCCTCTGCGAGGAGAGCATTCGCCGCATCGTCGCCGAGACCTACCCGGGCCACGTCGTCATCGGTGAGGAGCTAGGTCACACGGCCGAGGGGCGGAGTCGCTGGATCGTCGATCCGCTCGACGGCACCGTCAACTACGCCCATGGCTTCCCCTGTTACTGCGTTTCCATCGGCGTCGAGATCGACGGGGTGATCGTCGTCGGCGTCGTCTATGACCCTGAGCGAGACGAGCTGTTCACCGCCGTGAAGGGTCGCGGCGCCTTCCTCAACGGCAGGCCGCTTAGCGTGAGCGCGACCGTGCGCCCGCGCGCGGCCCTGCTCGCCACCGGCTTCGCCTACGTCGAAGAGCGCATCAACCTCAACCTCGAGGTGTTCGCCCGCGTGCTTCCCAAGGTCCAGTCCATAAGGCGGCCGGGGGCGGCGGCGCTCGACATCTGCTACGTGGCGGCGGGCCGGCTCGACGGGTTCTGGGAGCTCGGCCTCAACCCGTGGGACGTCGCCGCCGGCTGGCTGGTCGTCCAGGAGGCCGGGGGCACCGTCACCGGCACTGGCGGTGCGCCCTACCGCCTCGGCGACCCCGTGCTCGTCGCCAGCAACGGCCACCTGCACGCTGCGCTGCTCGACGTCCTGCAGCTCGACACTGTTGTCGTCTGACAGCGGTCGTCTAACAGCGATCGTCTGACAGCGATAGTTCGCTCGCCGGCCGGTCATCCCCGGTAGTGACGAGCGAACATGCGTTCGCTCAGACGGTCGTGGCCCTTACCGTAAGCCGCTCGATGAGGTCGCGCCTGAGGGTCACGCCGAGGCCAGGGCCGTCGGCGGGCAACTGTTGCAGACCGTCTACCGCGTCGAGCCGCTGCTCGATGATGTCGTCATCACCCCAGTAGCGCGTGGCGCTGGCCGTGTCGCCGGCCAGCGTGAAGTTCTCCAGCGTGCTCAGGTGCAGGTTGTGAGCGCGGCCGATGCCTAGCTCGAGCATGCCGCCGCACCAC